>JBGPQZ010000042.1:0-14771 GCA_041489335.1 Methylomirabilia bacterium | reverse complement strand
TGGACTACGTGAAGGCGAACCCCGGTAAGGCCAAGGCCTCCGGCACGGCCAAGGGCGGGATCTGGGATCTGGCGCGGGCCGGCCTACTGAAGACGGCCGGAATCCCTGTGGACGCCATGCCATGGGTGCCCAGCACCGGGGCCGCCACTGGCTTGCAGGAGCTGGTGGCAGGCGGGGTGCAGGTGGTGACCGCCAGCCTGGTGGAGGGCCGCTCCCTGATCGATGCCAAGAAGGTGCGGGCGCTGGCCAACATGGCCGAGGCGCGGGATCCGGTGTTCCCGGACGTGCCAACCGCGAAGGAGCTGGGGTACAACTGGACCATGGGCGCCTGGCGCGGCTTCGCCCTGCCCAAGGGCACCTCGGCCGAGATCGTGGCCGTGTACGAGAAGGCCATGGACAAGGTGGTCAAGAGCAAGGAGTTCACCGACTTCATGAAGGGCGGCCCCTTCGGGATCCTCTACAAGCCGTCGGCGGAGTTCGCCAAGTTCCTGGCCGAGCAGGATGCGACCTTCGGCGTCCTGATGAAAGAGGCGGGAATCACGAAGTAACCCAAGTCGAGTTGGCACATGAAGATCAGTGACACCGTAGTGGGCGCCGGCTTCGTTGCGGCCGGCGCCCTGATTATCGCCGGGACCTTGAATTACCCCACCCTGGAGGCCGGCCACCCCGGCCCATCCCTCTTTCCCCGGATCCTGGGGGGGTTGATGGCCGTCTTCGGCGGGCTGGTGAGCGTGCAGGGGCTGCGGGCCCGGGACGTGACCGAGGACGTGGAGTGGCTCCTGCTCTACAAGAATACCGCCTTCATCAACGCCATGTTTGTCCTGGTGGGGGTGCTGGCCTACATCCTGTTCGTGGAGAAGCTGGGGTTCCTGGTCATGGGGGCGCTGCTGCTCTTTGTCATCATGTGGCGCCTCAAAGTCTCCCCGGTGAAGGCCCTGATCGTCGCCGTCGTGTTCAACACCATCGTGCATTTCCTCTTCGCCAAGATCATGCGGGTGCCGCTGCCCATGGGCATTCTCTGGTGGTAGGGCAATGATCGATCATATTTGGACCGCCCTGGTAATGCTGTCGAGCTGGAAGCTCATGCTCACCATCACCATCTGCAGCATCTACGGGCTGTTCGTCGGCGCCGTGCCAGGCCTCACCGCCACCATGGCGGCGGCGCTGCTCGTGCCCTTCACCTTCTTCATGGACCCGCTGCCGGCCCTGGTCTCTATCGTGACCATGGAGGCCATGGCCATCTTCGCCGGGGACATCCCGGCGGCCCTGGTGCGGATTCCGGGCACCCCCTCGTCGGCCGCCTACACGGATGACTCCTACGAGCTGACGAAGCAGGGGAAGGCCGAGCTGGTGCTGGGCGTGGACGTGGTCACGTCGGCCATCGGGGGCCTGATGGGGGCGGTGGTCCTGATGACCTCGGCCCCGCTCCTGGCCGAGGTGGCCCTGATGTTCACGTCGTTCGAGTACTTCTGGCTGGCGGCCCTGGGTCTCTCGGCCACCGTCATGATCGCCAGCACCTCTCCCCTCAAGGCCGGCCTGGCCCTCCTGGTGGGGCTCTTTTTCTCCACGGTAGGCCTGGACATCACGCTGGGGTATCCCCGCTTCACCTTCGGCAGCACTGAGTTGCTCAACGGCGTGGACTTCATCCCGGCGATGATCGGCCTCTTCGGCGTGTCGGAGATCCTGCGGAACATGGGAAGCTCTCACCTGCAGTACCCGATTACCGCGGTCAAGGCAGAGGGTATTTTCAAAGGAGTCGCCAAGACACTGTGGAAGTACAAGCTCAACATGGTCCGGGCGGGCGGGATCGGAGTGTTCATCGGAATCCTGCCGGGGGCGGGTGCCGACATCGCCGCCTGGATCGCCTATGCGGTCTCCAAGCGCTTCTCGAAAGAGCCCGAGCTCTACGGGAAGGGGGCCATCGAGCCGATCGTGGACGCGGGCACGGCGAACAACGCCTGCCTGGCGGGGGACTGGGTGCCGGCCCTGGTCTTCGGCATCCCCGGGGATTCGATCACGGCCATCGTCATCGGCGTCCTGTTCATGAAGGGCCTGCGGCCGGGCCCCATGATCTTCCAGCAGCAGCCCGAGTTGATCTATGCGGTGTACATCTCCTTCATCATCGCCAACATCCTGATGGTGCCCTTCGGCTACCTCGCCATCAAGCTGAGCGGCACGATACTCAAGGTACCCCGCAACATCCTCATGCCGGCCATTCTAATGTTCTGCATCGTCGGCTCCTTCGCCATCAACAACAGCTTCTTCGACGTCGGGGTCATGCTGGTCATGGGCATCCTGGGCTACTTCTTCGAGAACAACGGCCTTCCAGTTGCCCCCATCGTCCTGGGTATGGTGTTGGGCCCGATCGTCGAGCAGAACTTCATGGTGAGCATGATCAAGAGCGACTGGGACCTCACCCAGTTCTTCACTCGCCCGGCCGCGGCCATCCTGGCCGTCCTGACCATCCTCACCTGGCTCGCGCCGTTCCTGCCGGCGATCGTGCGACGCCTCCGGTCGAAGCCGGCCGTGTAATCGTCGGTTCCATCCGAGAAGACACAACGGGCCTGACCCCGCGGGGTCAGGCCCGTTGTGATCCCGAGAGGATCAACTCCTGGGAGGAGGGTGAGGACTAGCCTGTACCCTCATCACCCGGCAGCAGTTTGGCCAGCACCGCTTCGTAGATGCGTAGGGCGCTCTCGCCGAAGAGGACGAAGCGGACGAGGGTGATCTCGGGGTGTGCCTCGAGGTACGCGATGGCCGTGGTGAGGCCGATGCGCGCGGCCTCGGCCATGGGGTAGCCGTAGGCGCCGGTGCTGATGGAGGGGAAGGCGACCGTCTTGATCCCGCGCTCACTGGCCAGCCGTAAGCTGTTCCGGTGGGCGCTGGCGAGCAGTTCCGGCTCCCGGTGCTTCCCATCCCGGTAGACCGGCCCGACGGTGTGGATCACCCACTTGGCCGGGAGGCGCCCGCCCGTCGTGATTCGCGCCTCGCCCGTGGGACACCCACCGATCTTCTTGCACTCCTCCAGGATCTGCGGGCCACCCGCCCGGTGAATGGCCCCGTCCACGCCGCCACCACCCAGGAGGCTCTGGTTGGCGGCATTCACGATGGCCTCGGTGTCCTGCCTGGTGATGTCCCCTTGAACGAGTTCCAGCGTCCCACTTCCGATCTTCGCGCTCCGCATGGCCACCTCCGTGTAAGCGGATCACTCAGTCCTTCTTGGCGCCCTGGGCCGCCTGACGTTCGGCCCAGCGTTGGAAGAACCGGTGGACGCGGCGCTCCACCAGCTTCATGGTCAAGACCGCGGCCACGCAGAGCACCACGACCGTGATCGGCGAGCGGGCACCCAGCCGAGGCGCGACCCACACGGCCGCGCCCACGGCAACGAAGAAAGTGGCAGCGGCGATCCACCGCCGCAACGAGCGGCTCTCGACCGGCATCGTAAGTGCTCCCCAGCGCCTTCCATCGGGTTCAGGCGGTAGCCTACTCCCATCGGTGGAACGGATCAAGGCCCTGGAGCGGCTCGCGGCTCGACCATCGTGGCTCGACGAAAACCACTTGCCATTCGGAGACGAGTTGACTAAACTCACGTGCCCAAGCCGACGTAGCTCAGTTGGTAGAGCAGCGGTTTCGTAAACCGCAGGTCGCCAGTTCAAGCCTGGCCGTCGGCTCCAATCCTTGCGGGTGGCGACTCGCCTTCTCCCGTCCTCGCGTTCCCGAATTTCGCGCTTCCGCACGTGCGAAACGCGGCCCGCTCCAAAATAGTCCAAAAAAGAGCCGTCCAGCGCGAGCGATGCCGTTTGGCCGGCGAGGTTGCTGTAATACTTGCCCCAGAGGTACTCGCCGTCGTGCTGCTCCGAGCGGATATCGAACGCAAGCTTCTGGTCCGGGGCTGCATACTGCAGCTTCAGGATGACCTTGCCGCTCACGCCCTGCGCTGCCTTCGTGTGGTGATCGCGAACGTCTCCGTGCGCTGGTCATACACCAGGTCGGTCGCAAGCGTGAGGCCGCTCAGCGAGATCGTCCGCCTTCGACGAAAAGTTCTTGAGGGTTAGGTTCACGTTGGTCAATTCTATTCGCTGCTGCCCTCCCTCGAACGTAAGGAGGAGTTCGGCATTCTGGACGTCGAGCAGGCGGATATTCGGCAACTTCTTGAGGAACGAAAGGTTGGACGCGCCCCTGTAATCCTTGCCGATCCGGAGGGTGAGCTTCGGGTTCTGGAGAAGGACGATCACCTCCTGCGAATCAGGCCGGACTGCCCGTCTTAGGTAAGATTCGGGGATCCGACTCGGAGTCTGTCCCCGGGCCGTCTGCCAGGGGTCGCCCGGGTGTCATTCCCGGAAGGCGGGTGGCGGCTTCCGCAAGTTGAGCGGGCCAGGCCGGGGCCCGGCCGCCGGATGCGGGTCCTGGGTTTCCGCTGGCCGGAGACCGAAGGCTCGTGTATACTTTAAGTCTCTGGGAGGGGGCAAGGCGCCGCGCTCGGCGCGAGTGAGATTCTAGGGAGGATGAACACGGTGAAGCAATGGGGCAGATGGCTCCCGGTGGCGTGCGGGCTCCTCTTCCTGATGGAACTCAACGCCTTGGCGGCGGGACAGGACGGCTCCAAACCGCCCGACAAACGGATGCAGGCGGAGGCCCATTACGAGCTCGGGGTCATGTACCACGAGCGCGTGTTCGAATCCCTGGACCTGGCCATCGCCGAGTACGAGATGGCCGTGCGCCTCAAGCCGGATTACGCCGAGGCCCACTTCCACCTGGCGCTGTCCTACCATACCAAGGCCAAGCTCGGTACGGACGACAACAAGTTGTATCGCAAGGCGGTCGCCGAGTACAAGCTGTACCTCAAGCACAGCCCGCAGGGAGAGTTGGCGGCCAAGGCCAAGCAGAACATCAAGGCCGTGGAGGCGAAACTGCGCCAATAGTGGCCGTGAACTGGGGGTGAGGCCTGTGAGGTGGTGTTCCCTGTGTGCGCTGGAATCCGGCCTGTGGGACCGTCGCCGGTTCCTCCTCGCGCTCGCGCACGCGGGTCTCGCGGTGGGGCTCGTCCCGCGATCGGCTGGAGCTTTCTCCATCTACGACGAGTCCGGCGACGAGAAGATCGGTCGCGAGACCGATCCGGAGATCCTCAAGCGGTTTGGCTACTACGAGGCCCCGGACCTGCAGAACTACGTGGCCCAGGTCGGGCAGCGCGTGGTGGCCGCCTCGGACACTCGATTCAGCTTCCAGTTCAAGGTGGTCGACCACCCCATGATCAACGCCATGGCGCTGCCCGGGGGATTCGTCTATATCACCCGAGGCATCCTGGGCGAGATGAACGACGAGGCGCAGCTCGCGTCCATCCTGGGTCACGAGGCCACGCACGTCAATTCCCGCCACGCCGCCAAGCTCATGACCAAGGCCCTGGGAACGCAGATTGCGACCCTCTTGGGCGTGGGGGCCGCCGCCGCCGCCAAGAGCGGCACGCTGGCCACGGGCATCGCCATGATCTCCAGCCACGTCACGAACTACATGCTGCTGGGGTACGGGCGAGAGTACGAGCTGGAGGCGGACGAGGTGGGGCTCCGGTACGCCAAGCGGGCGGGATACGATCCGAGGCGGGGAGTCGTCTTCATGCGGTTCATGCGCCGAATGGAGATCCTGCGCGGCCAGCAAATCTACCACGCCCTCGACGCCAGTCACCCCGACACGGCCATGCGGATCGCCAAGGCCGACACCATGGCCAGCCTGCTGGCCGCGGAGGGCGGCGCGATGGAGGTGCGGGCAGACGAATTTCGATCGCACCTGGACGGGATGCGCTACGGCGAGGCCAAGGAGCAACGGCGGATCCGGATCTATGTGGTGAAGCCGGGCGACACCCTCGCCAGCATCGCCAGGAGCGAGCTCCGCGACGAAGGTCGTCGCTTCGAGCTCGCGGGCGCGAACGACCTCAAAGATGACGCCGCGCTCAAGCCCGGCTCCCGCCTCAAGCTCGTCGTGAACTAACCCAGCCCGTCCGCCGTGGGTCGGCGGCGCTTGTCTCACTTCCGAATGAGCCTCATGCCGGACCAGAAATCGGTCATCGCGGATCCGGGGGGTGCCTCGATCGAGCGGATGTTCTCGGCGATCGCCCCTCGCTACGATCTGCTCAACCGCGTGCTGAGCGCCGGACGGGATCGCATCTGGCGGCGCGAGGCCATCCGGGCCACAGGGCTTCCCGCCTCCGGCCGGCTGCTCGACGTGTGCACGGGAACGGCCGATATGGCGCTCGAGGCCGCGTCGCGCTCTGCGCTGGCGGCAGACCCCGCCGACGACTAACAAGATCGGCTTTCCGGGTTGATGGGTGGCAACTATCCGGTCGAGGGGATTCCCGGATCCCACTCAGCGAGACTCCCATCGACTGCGAGCGTGCCGGAAATACCCGATGATCACCGTGTCCACGTCCCGCACCGCGTAGATAATGATCCAGGGAAGTGGAGCGGCGGAGAGCTTGCGGAATCCCTCCCAGTCTCGCCTCAGGGCGACCCCGGCGTACGGGAAATCGGCCAGGATCTCCACGCGGCGGCGGATGGCCTGCTGGCTGGTCTCATCCAGCTCCGCCAGCTGGCCGGAGGCCTCCGACGTCCAATAGAGCCGCGCCATCTACTTCGTCTTCGTCGTCAGCCGCTGGAAGATCTCGTCGTGGGGAGTGAGACGTCCCGCCGCGATGTCCGCTTTGGCTCGGCGGAGCCGCTTCCATCCATCCGTGCTCCGCTCTTCCTGCAGGGTGGCAAGCTCGCTGTGCATCTCGGCATACCGGTCGGCGCCGATGATGACCGCGAACGGCTTGCCAGCCCGCTCGATCAAGAACTCCTGCCCGCGAAACTGGGCACTCTCGAGCAACTCTGAGAAGCGCGCCCGCGCCTCCCTCACCCCGAGCACACTTGCTTTCGCCATAGATCATCCCTCCTACACTGCAGAGTAGCAGAGTGTGTACACAGTGTCAACATCATTACCACAGGGTCAGGAGGCACAAGACAAGTCCTAGGGGACGTTACATCTTTCGTCTCTGTGCGCTAGCCGTAGTCCTTGGCATGCCCGGGCAAGCGCGCCTCGATGCCCTGCCGCGCTTCCTCCGGAACCTTCGGCTGACACCCTGCACCACGTGATGGTGCGCGGCAACGCGCAGACCGCCATCCACCGCAGCGTTTCCGATAGCCCACTGCCTGCGTGACATCCCCTCCACAAAATGAGAGGGCCGGCCCCGATGCGGCCGGGCCGGCCCCGCCTACTTCACGTCGAGCTTCTGGATGATGCGGCGGTAGTTCAGCCGATCCCGCATGAACTCCCGCGCCCGTTTGACCTTCGGGGCCTCGCGGATGCGGATCCGGCCCAGGACCGCCTCCAGCTTCTCCACCGTCGTCAGGGTCTGGTAGGGGTCCACCAGGAGGACCTGCGCCTGAAGCTCCCGCGCCAGGCGGACCGGGTGGATCCCAGAAAGCTGGCGTCGGCGCTCCGCCTCAGTCCTGCCTCCCCGCGAGCTTGAGGGCCTCGTCCACCAGTTCCTCGGGGGTCATGATATTGCCGCCCACCCGGCCGTAGAAGGCCACGGGGCGCCGGCCCGCCACGTGGTACCGTGCGTCCTCCACCATCTGCCCGCAGGAGAGCTCGGAGACCAGGACGTGCGTCGCCTTCTCGGCGGCCCTGGCCAACGCCTCGCCCGGATAGGGGAAGAGCGTGATGGGCCGGAAGAGTCCTGCCCGGAGTCCCCGCGCCTTGAGGGTCTCGATGGCGGTCTTGCAGATGCGGGCCACGGTGCCGTAGGCCACGAAGAGCACGTCCACCTCGCCGTCGAGGTTCCACGCCTCGTGGCGGCAGTCGGTCTTCGCCATCTCCTCGTACTTCCCGTGCAGCTTCCAGTTGTGGGCCTCCAACAGGTCGGGGTTGAAGTAGAGCGAATTAATGATATTGGGCTTTCGCCCCTTGGCCCCGGTGGTGGCCCACGGCTTGGGCGGCAGGTCCTCGGGCCGGACCGAGCGCTTGAACTCCACCGGTTCCATCATCTGGCCGATGAGCCCGTCGCCCAGGACCATGACGGGATTCCGGTACTTGTCGGCCAGGTCGAAGGCGTCCTGCACCAGGTCCGCCGCCTCCTGGACGGTGGAGGGGGCGAGGACCAGGCAGCGGTAGTCGCCGTGGCCGCCGCCCTTGACTGCCTGGAAGTAATCCGACTGCGAGGGCAGGATGCCGCCCAGGCCGGGGCCGCCGCGCATGATGTTGACGATGACGACGGGAAGCTCGGCGCCGGCGATGTAGGAGATTCCCTCCATCATGAGGCTGATGCCCGGGCTGGAAGAGGAGGTGAAGCACCGGCAGCCCGCGCCCGCGGCCCCGTAAAGCATGTTGCTGGCCGCCACCTCGCTCTCGGCCTGCACGAAGGCCCCGCCCATCTGCGGCAGGCGCGCGGCCATGTACTCGGGGATCTCGTTCTGGGGAGTGATGGGGTAGCCGAAGAAGAGGCGGCAGCCCGCCTGGATCGCGGCCTCCCCGATCGCCTCGCAGCCCTTCATGAGCTTCTTGGCCATAACATGCTCCTCAGCGGTGGGCGACGGCCGCAGCCTTCTCTTGCCCGAGGGCGAAGCCGCGGGACAGCGCTTCGTGGTTGAGCGCCACCAGCGCAGGCTTGGTGGCGAAGGACTCGGTGACGATGGCCTTGGCCTGCGTGAGCTCGACGACGTTGCTGGCCCCCAGATAGGCCCCCAGGGCCACCATGTTGGCGGCCCGGGGACTGCCGCACTCGATGGCCACCTCGTTGGCGGGTACCGCCACCACCGTGAGGTCGGTTCGCTGCGGCAGGCGGTTGATGAGGGAGGTGTTGACCACGATGATGCCGCCCGGCCGCACGGCGTCCTCGAACTTGTCCAGCGACGGCAGGTTGAGGGCGATGAGGCCGTGGGGCGACTTGCTGATGGGCGACCCGATGGGCCGGTCGGAGAGCACCACCGTGCAGTTGCAGGTGCCGCCGCGCATCTCCGGTCCATAGGCGGGCAGCCACGTAACCTCGCGGCCCGCCCGCATGCCCGCGTAGGCGAGGAGCTTCCCGATGAGCAGGACGCCCTGGCCGCCGAACCCCGCGAGGATGATCTCGGTGTGCATGGCTACCGCTCCGTCTCCTTGACTACCCCTTGCTCGGGGGTCTTGAACTCGCCGAGGGGGTAGTACGGGATCATGTGTTCCGCCAGCCATCCGCAGGCCTCGTGGGGCGAGAGCCCCCAGCCTGTCGGGCAGGTGGAGAGCACCTCGACCAGCGAGAAGCAGGTGCCGTTCAGCTGGTGCCGGAACGCCGTCTTGATGGCCTTCCGGGCCTGGAGGATGGCCTTCGGGTCGTGCACCGAGACGCGCGCCAGATAGGCCGGGGTCTTGAGTTCCTTGAGCAACTCGACGATGCGGATGGGATAGCCCGCCAGCGCCACGTCGCGGCCGAGCGGAGCGGTGGAGGCCACCTGGCCCGGCAAGGTGGTGGGGGCCATCTGGCCGCCCGTCATCCCGTAGATGGCGTTGTTCACGAAGATGACCGTGATCTTCTCGCCCCGGTTGGCGGTGTGGACGGTCTCCGCCATCCCGATGGCGGCCAGGTCGCCATCGCCCTGGTAGGTGAAGACGATCAGGTCGGGGCGGCCGCGCTTGACGCCCGTGGCCACGGCCATGGCCCGGCCGTGGGCGGCTTCGTGCATGTCGCAGTTGAAGTAGTCGTAGGCGAACACGGCGCAGCCTACCGGCGCCACGCCTACCGTGCGCTCCCGGACCCCCAGGGCATCGATGGCCTCGGCCACCAGGCGGTGGATGACGCCGTGAGTGCAGCCCGGGCAGTAGTGCATCGGCTTCTCGGTGAGTGCCTCGGGCGGCTCGGAGGTCTTGCCCTTATGTTCCACCTGGATGGCCACATCCGGACAGACGAGCACACAGTAGCGGCAGGCGTTGCAGTCGTCCGGGTGCTCCACCAGGGGATAGAAGTATCCACGGGCGTTGATCTCGTGGGACATGGCCAGCACATGGGACGGGCAGGCGCACAGACACAGCCCGCAGCCCTTGCACCGGTCCTTCTGGACGAGCGCGGTCGCCATACGAGACTCCTTTGTGGGTTCCTATTCAGACAACGGCGGAGCGCCGCCGCGCTCCGCGGGGCTTCCCCACGAACGGGGCCACACAGAACCGCACCGGGATGCCGGTGGCCGGGCGCGTGAGCTCATCGAGGGCTCGGCCCCCGCTGCACCCGCCGGGCAGGATGATTCCCTCGTCGGCCACCGCGCCTCCTCCTCCCAGCCCGCTTCGGAGATCCGCAGTTGTTTCCGGCGGAACTCGCTGAGAACCACGCGTGTCCTCGGGCCCGAACATAGGATGAGCCCCCACCGAAGTCAAGCGGAGCGGGCGGAACTTGAGGAGGACAAGACATCTCGACCGACCGGCCGGTCCGTCGGAGGCGTCTCGAGTCGAGGAGACGAGGAAGTCGTAGGGAGGAGAGCAGACGGGCTGAATCCCGAACGGTGGAATGAACACGGCGCGTGGCTATTCTCTTTTCCCACCGGCACCAAAGAAATTGGCATCGCCGTAGATGGCGGCGTTCTCCCCGTAGGAGCGGACCTTCTCTTTGGTGACGAAGTAGGTGGCATGCTCGCCGAATTTCCGGGAGAAGTGAAGCCGACCCTTTGTGCCGTCCTCGAGTCCGAATCCGATTTCGGTCAGGTGTGCGCTGGCCTCGCTCCGGAGATTGACGCCGCAGGCCGGGCAGAAGAACTCCACTTCGTCGCCGCGGTCGAGGGTGACGTCGCCGGGGAGGATGACGCTGTAATTCCCGGGCTGGGGGCTGAACAGGATGAGGCTCCGGCGGCGGCCTTTTGCCATCGTGAGGATGAGCTTCACATTCGGGTTGAGTGTCGCCTTGCACTTGAGACAGAAGTAGACGCGCTTCATCGGCCACCTTCCCCGCTAGGAAATGCGCCAGGCCGGTTCGTCCATGCGTTGCCATGACGCTCAGGTCGATCTGGTGCTTCCGAGCATAGTCAATAATCTCAAAAAAATCCACCCCTACCCGGACCTCTCGGGCGGCCGTCGGCCTGCGTTTTCAGGGCCGCGCGCTCCGAGCGATCCAGGGAGGCCTCCGCCTCACTCGTGAGGGGTCGGGTGAATCTCTCGGGATCGAAGGCACCCTCCGTTCCGCGCAAGGGTCCCGGCGGTCAGGGCGATGCGGGAGCGCCCCGCCCGGCCAGGGCCGTGTGAACGGCGGCGGTCAACTCGGCCATCTTCAGTGGTTTGCTGATGAAAGCTGCGGCCCCCAACTCCAGGGCTTGGCTGTAGGTGTGCCAGTCTCCGAACGCGGTGACGATGATGACGGGAAGGCCCGGATAATCTTGTCGGGTGGTGCCCAAGAGTTCCAATCCTCCGCTACGGGGCATCAAGAGGTCAGTGACCACGAGGTCGAAGTGACCCCGGGCGAGCAGGGAAGCCGCCTCCGCACCGTCGGCCGCCAGCGAGACCCGAAAGCCCTCCTTTTCCAGGACTTTTCGCAGGAGATCCCGCATCTCCGGATCATCTTCGACGACCAGCAGGTGCTCGCCCATCCGTTCCATGGCGCAGACTCCTCGTGCGTGCCATCCAGGTGGAGTCTCTACACCCGATGATTTGCAAACCCAATGCCACGCGGGGAGGTGGTGCTTCCCGGAGAGCGGGCGCGGGACGGCGCTCCTTCGGTGGGCTCAACACATGGAGAAACCGGGGGTTTCGCCGGATCCGTTCGGTGCGGAGCGAATGGGCGCGGCAGGGTTGTGGGGGCGGGCGATGCTCGGCAGCTTCTTCTGTCCCAGTCCTGTGGGCAGGTGAGACCCTTTGTCCCAGGTCGATCGACGGCCCACGTTGACGTCGGGGAAACCGGAAGGGAGGGGGGCCACGCAACCGACCGAAGGTGCGCGAGTAAGGACGTCTGCCCCCGCGCCCGCAAGGTCACCGTCGAGGCCCTCGAGGGCGCGGGGGTGCGCCGATCGTCTTCAGGAGGCCCCGACCAGGGCGAATCCCGCCTCGATGGCCCGGCGGTTGAGCTCCTCGGTCCCCTTCGGAACCCGGGCCAGGACGGCCTGCTCGATGGCCTCGCGGGAGACGACCTTGGAGAGGCCGACGATGGTGCCGAGCGAGACGATGTTGGCCACCATGGCCTTGCCCACGGCTTCCTTGGCCGTTTCGATGATCGGCAGGTGATGGACCTTGAACTCTCCGACGGGGAGTCTCACGACCTTGGCCGCGTCGGCGATGATGATGCCCCCCGGCTTCACATCGAGGCCGTACTTGTCGGCGGCGGCCTGGGTGAGGGCGAGGAGCAGGTCCACCGCCATGGCCTTGGGGTAGTCGATCTCCTCGTCGCTGATGATGACCTCGGCCTTGCTGGCACCGCCCCGCGATTCCGGGCCGTACACCTGGGTCTGCGTGGCGTTCTTGCCATCGTAGATGGCGGCGGCCTCGGCCAGGATCACCCCCGCCAGGACGATGCCCTGTCCTCCCTCCCCGGTCAGTCGAACTTCGTAACGGTAGCTCATGAGATGTCACTCCCACCATGCTGTGACCAGGACGTCCCGGCCCTGGTGGATCCGGAGAGATGCTGACCCGTCCCGCGTATGGCGCCAGGCGCCTTCCGCGTGCGGCTCAATTGGCCGCCCGGGTCTTGGCCTGCGCCCGGGCCATGAGTTCCTCGTACTGGGTGACGTATTCGGGGCGCTCGGCCTGGTGAAGGAGGCCGGTGACGATCTTGCCCTGGATCTCCGCCGGCGTCATCCGCTCGGCCGCCTTGATGTTCACCGTGTTGTCCTTCTCCCACTGGAGGAGATCCAGGAGGCCGATCCGGTTCGGGCGCCCGTAGTAGGTGTTGCAGTTCTCCAGGATCTCGATCAGGGCGAAACCCTTGTGCCGGATGCCGCCTTCGATGAGGCGATCCAACTGCTGGGTGTGGTACGAGGTCCCGCGGGCGACGTAGGTGGCCCCGGCCGCAATGGCCAGCTTGCAGGCGTCAAACGGCGGATCGATGCTGCCCAGCCGGGCGGTGCTGGCCACCTTGCCGATCGGTGTGGTGGGGGCGAGCTGGCCGCCGGTCATCCCGTAGATCCCGTTGTTGAAGAGGAGGACGGTCAGGTCGATGTTCCGGCGCGCGGCATGGATGAAATGATTGCCCCCGATGGCCAGGGCGTCCCCATCCCCGGTGACCACGATGACGTTGAGCGAGGGCTTGGCCAGCTTGACGCCGGTGGCGAAGGGGAGCGGCCGCCCGTGGGTGGTGTGCAGGGTATTGAAGTCCACGTAGCCGGTGAGCCGGCTGGAGCAGCCGATACCCGAGACTGCACAGATGTCGTCCTTCTTGAGTCCCACCCGGTCGATGGCCCGGATGAGGCTCTTCATCACGATGCCGCACCCGCAGCCCGGGCACCAGATATGGGGGAACATCTCCAGGCGCAGGTACTTCTCGTAGTTGAACACGCGTATCCTCCTTGCGCTCGGGCCCGCGATCAGCTGCCGGCCAGTTCGACGATCTTCTCCAGGATCTGCTCCGGCGGGATCGGCTCGCCGGTCACCCGGTTCACGCGGTGGACGGGGCAGAGGCCGCGCGTAACCCGCTCCACCTCGAGCGCGATCTGGCCGAGATTCATCTCGACCACGATGAGATGGCGCACCTGCTTGGCCAGGTCGGCCACCGGGCCCTCGGGAAACGGCCAGAGGGTCACCGGCCGGAGCAGCCCCACGGGGATGCCCCGGGCGCGGGCCAGGCGGATGGCGGCCTTCGCCGAGCGCGCAGAGGAGCCGTAGGCGATGATGCCCAGGGTGGCATCGTCCAGGGCCAGCGAGACCTGCTCGTACTTCTGAATGTCGGGGAGCCCCAGCTCGACCTTCCGCATGAGGCGCCGCTGGAGGGCGTCCACGACCTCTGGATGGTCCTCGGGGAGCCCCCGGGCGTCGTGGTACAGGCCCGTCACGTGGTAGCGATACCCCGAGCCGAAATCGGCCATGGGCGGGACCCCGCTGGGCGTGTCCCCGAAGGGCAGATACTGCTCGGGCGGCCCGCTGGGCCGCGGGCGCTCCCAGAGTGTGAGCTCCGAGGGGTCGGGGACCACCACCCGCTCCCGCATGTGGGCGATGATCTCGTCGATGAGGAGGGTCACCGGGACCCGGAATCGCTCGGCGATGTTGAAGGCCCGAACGGTCTCGTCATAGACCTCGCGCACCGAGGCCGGGGTCAGGGCCACCGCCGGGTGGTCGCCGTGCGTCCCCCAGCGCGCCTGCATCACGTCCGCCTGGGCCGGCTGGGTGGGGAGGCCGGTGCTCGGTCCGCCCCGCATGATGTTGACGATGACGCAGGGAATCTCGGCCATGGCGGCGTAACCGATGTTCTCCTGCTTCAGGGAATAGCCGGGCCCGCTGGTGGCGGTCAGGACTTTGACCCCCGTCATGGCGGCGCCCAGGATCGCGCCCATGGCCGCGATCTCGTCCTCCATCTGGATGAAGCGGCCGCCCATCTGGGGAAGGCGCACCGACAGGAGCTCGGCGATCTCCGAGGACGGGGAGATGGGGTACCCGGCGAAGAAGCGGCAGCCGGCCGCGAGGGCCGCCTCGGCGCACGCCTCGTTGCCTTGGAGCAGCTTCACGACTGGTGACTTTGTCTGTGGACTCACGGTGTATCACCCTGATGCGGCCAGGGCGCCGACCCGGTCCCGGCATGGCTCGGGGAGGTGCCGGCTCCTGGCTCGCGCCGAAAGAGGTTACCCGTTGGACTTGCCGGGTTC
>JBGPQZ010000041.1:0-14821 GCA_041489335.1 Methylomirabilia bacterium | reverse complement strand
GTCGCAGGTGGCCACCAGTTGGCAGCCGGCCGCCGTGGCCATGCCCTGAACCTCGGCGATCACCGGCTGAGGGATTGACTGGATCCGGGTCATCATCTGCGTGCAGACGTCGAACACCTTCCTGTAATCGTTGATGGTTTTCCCGACCATCTCACTCAAGTCATGGCCGGAGGAGAACACCTTGCCTTCCGCGGCCACCGTGGTGGCCACGTCGAAGCTGATCGGCACGGGTCCGCCGGTCGGACAGGCGAAGGCCAGCGGGTTCGTGCTGAGCCGCGGCTCCCGCCCGCCCCAGGGGGCCATCCGCTGGCCCGCCCCACCGGCGTTCACGAAGAGCATGGCCAGCATGTCCCGCTCCTGGGCCATCTCGGTGTAGTCCGCCAGCCGGCCGATGTGATTGCTGTTGTACACCCCGACGCCCGCGATGCCGATGGCGGCCGCCTTCTCCATCGCGACCTCCATGCCGCGCTTGGCCACGATCTGGCCGAAGCCCTTCTTCCCGTCCACCAGGGCCGTGGCCGGCCCCGCCTGCACGACGATCGGTTCGGCCTTCGGGTCGGACTCCCCTTTCTTCCACGAGGCCACGTACTGAGGGACCCGGATGACCCCGTGCGAGTCGTGGCCGCGGAGATTGGCCCGGACGAGGAGCGTGGCCATCCAGGCCGCGCCGGCGGGCGGGACGCCGATCCCCTGAAAGACGTCGCGAGCGAGCTGTTCGAGCGGTTCGGGTCGCAGTGTCGGCATGAGACGTCGTCTCCTTCTCCTCAACCTTCCTCGAAAACCCCCATCCGGCGGAACTTCTGATAGCGGGCCAGAAGCAGCGCCTCCGCGGGGAGCTCGCACAAGCCACGGAAGGCCTCGACCAGACGCGCCTTCAGCGTGGCGGCGGCGGCGGCGTGGTTCCGGTGGGCCCCCCCGACCGGCTCGGGCACGATGCCGTCGATCAGGCCGAGGCCCTGGAGGGTCTCTGCCGTGATTCCCATGGCGGCGGCGGCCTCGGGCGCCTTCGCCGGATCGCGCCACAGGATGGACGCGCAGCCCTCGGGGGAGATCACGGAGTAGATGGCATACTCCAGCATGAGGACGACGTCCCCCACCGCGATCCCCAGGGCCCCGCCGGAGCCCCCCTCCCCGACGATCGCGCAGACGATGGGCGTCGTGAGGCCCGCCATCTCCCGCAGATTCCTGGCGATGGCCTCGGCCTGCCCGCGCTCTTCGGCCTCGATCCCGGGATAGGCCCCCGGGGTATCCACCAGGGTGAGGACCGGGCGCCGGAACTTCTCCGCCAGTCGCATCAGCCGCAGGGCCTTCCGATAGCCCTCCGGGTGCGCCATGGCGAAGTTGCGGGCGATCTTCTCCTTGGTGTCCCGCCCCTTCTGCTGGCCGATGACCAAGAGCGGCATCCCGTCCAGCCGCGCCAGCCCGCCCACGATGGCGCGATCGTCCGCGTAGGCCCGGTCGCCGTGCAGTTCGACGAAGTCGGTGAGCATCAGCCGGATGTAGTCCAGGGCGTACGGGCGGCTGGGGTGGCGGGCGATCTGCGTCCGCTGCCACGGGGTAAGATTGGCGAAGACCTCGTCCTGGAGCCGCGCCACCTTCCGCTCCAGTCGCACGATCTCGGCGGTGAAGTCCGCCCGCCCATCCCGAGCCAGCTGCTTCAGCTCCTGGATCTTGGTCTGCAGCTCGAGGATCGGTCGCTCGAACTCCAGCGTGTACGTCGCCATCTCGCGCTCTTCCTCGCGAATTCCCAATGACCAATGCAGGCACCACCATTGGTCATTGGTCATTTGCCATTGGCCACTATGCCGCACGCCCTCAACTGATGGCGACGCAGCCCACCCCGAAGGCCTCTTCGAGATCCCGGCGGAACCCCTCGTTGGGCGCCACGTTGAGCGACGGGGCCGGCGCGATGGTCACCCGTCCCCCTTCGGGCAGACAGAGATGCACCCGCACGGGCGCGCTGCCCGAATGGTTCTGCAGGATCGCGCGCAGACGGCGGAGGCCGTCGGAGGTGGCAGCCGCGCCCTGGAGCGTCACCTCCACGAGCGGTGTGCCCCCGTTCACCGGGAGGGCGAGCGGCCGCACCTCGCTCACCAGGAGCTTCGCCGTGTTGTCCTCCCCCACGTCCACCTGCCCCTTCACCAGGACCGCCGAGTCCTTGGCCAGGTGGAGCATGCTCCCCCGGTACACATCGGGAAACACCACCGCCTCCACCGTGCCCGTCAGGTCCTCCAGCGTGGCGAAGGCCATCCGCTCGCCGTTCTTGGTGCTGATCTCCTTCACCGCGCTGACGATCGCCCCCAGCCTCACGATGGACTTGTCCGGCAGGGTCGGCAGCTCTTCCGTCGTGCTGGCGCCCAGCTTGGCCAGGAGGCCCCGATGCTCGGTCAGGGGGTGCCCCGTCACGTAGAAGCCCAGCGTCTCCTTCTCGGCGGTCAGGAGCTGCGATCGCCCCCACTCCGGCACGTCCGGCAGGGGCGGCGACTCGTGGCGCCCCCCCGCTGATGCGGACAGCACGTCCAGGAGGGATACCTGGCCGTGCATCCGGTCTCGCTGGGCGGCGGCCGCGGCCTCCATGGCCTTGTCCACCGCCGCCATGAGCTGCGCGCGTCGCGCCCCGAAGGAGTCGAGGGCTCCGCACTTGATCAGGCTCTCCACCACCCGCTTGTTGACGAGGCGGAGGTCCACCCGGTCGCAGAAGTCGTAGAGGTCGCGGAACTTCCCCTCGCCCTTGCGCGCCGCCAGGATGGACTGGATGGCCGTCTCGCCCACGTTCTTCACGGCCACCAGGCCGAAGCGGATCTTGTCCCCCACCACCGTGAAGTCGCTCGACGACTCCTTCACGTCCGGCGGCAGGACCTCGATCCCCATGACCCGGCACTCCTCGATGTACTTCACGATCTTGTCGGTGTCGGAGGTTTCCGAGGTGAGGAGCGCGGCCATGAACTCCACCGGGTGGTTGGCCTTCAGGTACGCGGTCTGGTAGGCGATGATGGCGTAGGCCGCCGAGTGGGACTTGTTGAAGCCGTAGCCGGCGAACTGCTCCATCAGGCTGAAGATCTTCTCCGCCTTCTTCTCGGGGACCTTCCTGGCCATCGCCCCGCTCACGAATATCTTCCGCTGCTCGGCCATCAACTCGGAGCTCTTCTTCCCCATGGCCCGGCGCAGGATGTCCGCCTCGCCCATGCTGAAGCCGGCCAGTTCCGAGGCGATCTGCATGACCTGCTCCTGGTAGACCATGATCCCGTAGGTCTCCTTCAGGATCGCCTCCATGAGCGGGTGGTCGTAGACGACCTTGGTACGGCCGTGCTTCCGGTCGATGAAGTCCGGGATGAGCTGCATGGGGCCCGGGCGGTAGAGGGCCACCAGGGCGATGATGTCCTCGATCCGGTTGGGGCGGAGCTTCTGGAGGAGGTCGCGCATCCCCGCCGACTCCAGCTG
Organism: Methylomirabilia bacterium; assembly: GCA_041489335.1. GTDB lineage: Bacteria > Methylomirabilota > Methylomirabilia > Methylomirabilales > 2-02-FULL-66-22 > 2-02-FULL-66-22. The sequence continues at coordinate 11,380 of JBGPQZ010000041.1, read as the reverse complement.
GAACACGCCAAAGGTTTTGGCCTCGCCCAGAAGCTGGAACGTGGTGGCGTCGTCCTGGGGGATCTGCTCGATGTCCACCGCGACGCCGTGGGTCTCCTGGATCAGCTTGATGGTGTTGGCGATGACCGTGAGCGTGCGCAGGCCCAGGAAGTCCATCTTGAGGAGGCCGATCTTCTCGATGGCCATCATGGGGTACTGGGTCGTGATTTCGCCCTTGCCCCCCTTGTACAGCGGGACATCCTCGGTCAGGGGCTCGCTCGAAATCACCACGCCGGCGGCGTGCGTGGAGGCGTGGCGCGTCAGCCCCTCCAGCACCTTGGCCGTCTCGATCAACTCCGCCACCTCGGGCCGCTTCTCGATGGTCTGCCGGAGCGGCGCCGACTCCTTGATGGCCTCCTCCAGGCTGATGTTGAGCGTGTTGGGGACCATCTTGGCGATCTTGTCCCCGTCCGCATAGGTCATCCCCATGGCCCGGGCCACGTCCCGGATGACCGCCTTGGCCCCCAGCGTCCCGAAGGTGATGATCTGGGTGACGTTGTCCTTCCCGTACTTCTGCGTCACGTACTCGATCACCTCGTCCCGCCGCTCGTCGCAGAAGTCGATGTCCATGTCCGGCATGCTGATCCGCTCGGGGTTCAGGAAGCGCTCGAAGAGCAGGCTGAACCGCAGCGGATCGATGTTGGTGATGCCGAGGCAGTAGGCCACCAGGGAGCCCGCCGCCGAGCCGCGGCCCGGCCCCACCGGGATGCCCCGCGACCGGGCGTAGCTGATGAAGTCCCACACCACCAGGAAGTAGCCGGCGAAGCCCATCTTCTGGATGACGTCCAGCTCCCGGTCCAGCCGCTGGACCGCCGCGGGCGTCACGTTCGGGAAGCGCCGCCGCAGCCCCTCCTCGGCCAGCTTCCGGAGGTAGGATTCCAGCGTGTGCCCCTCGGGGACGACGTACTTGGGCAGGCGGATCTTGCCGAAGGCGAGCTCCAGGTTGCAGCGCTCCGCCACGGCGATGGTATTGGCGAGCGCATCCGGGACTTCGCCGAACAGCGCCCGCATCTCGGCCGGCGACTTGAGGAAGAACTGCTGCGAGCTGAAGCGCCAGTGATCCGGGTCCTTCATGGTCTTGCCGGTCTGGACGCAGAGCAGGACCTCGTGGGCCTTGTGGTCGCCGGCGTTCAGGTAGTGGACGTCGTTGGTGGCGACCACGGGGATGCCCAGCCGCTTGGCGAGGGGCAGGACCCCCCGGGTCATCGTGCGCTGCTCCGGGAGGCCGTGGTCCTGGATCTCCAGGTAGTAGTTCTCCTTCCCCACCACGTCCATGTAGTCCTTGGCGATCTGGGCGGCCTTGGCCTCGTCCTTATCGAGCAGCGCGTGACCCAGCTCGCTGTTCAGGCAGCCGGACAGCACGATCAGCCCTTGGCCGTGCTCGGCAAACAGCTCCCGGTCGATGCGCGGCTTGTAGTAGAAGCCCTCCAGGTAGCCGGCGCTGACCAGCTTGATCAGGTTCTTGTAGCCGGTCGTGTCCCGGCAGAGGAGCGTGATGTGGTTCGCCCCTTCGTACTGCCCGTCCTGCGGCGTCCGCTCGAACCGGCTGCCCGGGGCCATGTAGAGCTCGCAGCCGATGATGGGCTTGATCCCTTCCTTGCTCGCCGTGGTGTAGAAGTCGATGGCGCCGAAGAGGTTGCCGTGGTCGGTCATGGCCAGGGCGGGCATCCGCATCTCTTTGGCCTTGGCGATCAGCCGGTCGAGCTGGCAGGCCCCATCCAGGAGCGAGTATTGCGTATGGAGGTGGAGGTGCACAAAGTCCGCGTGTTGCATGGCCACCCTTCAGTTGGAAATCAATGACCAATGTCCAATGACCAATTGCCAATGGGGGCAGCTTCATTGCTCATTGGGATTTGGTCATTGGCCATTTGGCGGTCATTGGTCATTTGCCATTGGTCATTGGTCATTCGGCGGTCATTGGTCATTCGCCGCCACGTCGGCGACCGTGGCGCCGCTGAGACGGATGATGTCGGCAGTCTGGATCTTCACCAAGAGCTCGGGGCGGCCGCCGCCCGCGTAGCCCCACGCCTGGACGGCCACCCGTCTGTCCACGATCACCGGGAACGATTCGCGGTGCCCCACCGGCGGCGTCCCGCCCGCCGGATACCCCGTCTTGGCGAGGACCACGTCCGGTTTCGCCAACTTGAGCCCGTGAAGCCCCGTGAGCCCCTGGATCCGTTTCACGTCCACCCGGCCGTTCCCGCAGGCCACCACCAGTACGCAGCGGCCGTCCTTGGCCTGAAACATGATGGACTTGAAGATCCGCTCGGGCGCGACCCCCATGGCCGCGGCCGCCGCATCCACCGTCGGCATCGGCACCCCGGGCTCCACGATTTCCGCCGGGAAGCCGCGTGCCCGGATGAAGTCGGCGAGAGGCAGGCTGGTCTCGGTCATGGGCGGCCTAAGGCACGGCCGCGGGGCGGAGCGCCCCGCGTCATTCCCACTCGATGGTGCTGGGGGGCTTGCTGCTCACGTCGTAGACGACGCGGTTGACGCCCTTCACCTCGCTCACGATGCGGCTGCTGATGGCGGCCAGCACCTCGTACGGCAGGCGCACCCAGTCCGCCGTCATGCCGTCCTGGCTCTGGACGGCGCGCAGGGCGACCACGTGCTCGTAGGTGCGCTCGTCACCCATCACGCCCACCGTCTGGACGGGGAGCAGCACCGCGAAGGCCTGCCAGATGTCCCGGTACAGCCCGGCCTTCCGGATCTCTTCGTCCACGATCGCGTCGGCCTTGCGTAGGAGGTCGAGCCGCTCCCGGGTGACCTCGCCGATCAGCCGGACGGCCAGGCCCGGACCGGGGAACGGCTGGCGCCAGAGGATCGCCTCCGGCAGGCCCAACTCCTTCCCCACCTCGCGGACCTCGTCCTTGAAAAGCTCCCGCAACGGCTCCACCAGCGTGAAGCCCATCTCCTCGGGCAGGCCGCCCACGTTGTGGTGCGTCTTGATCGTGACCGAGGGCCCCTGGACCGACACGCTCTCGATCACGTCCGGGTAGAGTGTCCCCTGGACCAAGAAGTCCATCCGGCCGAGCTTGGCGGCCTCCGCCTCGAAGACGCGGATGAACTCCTCACCGATGATCTTTCGCTTGCGCTCGGGATCGATGACGCCCGCGAGCTTCGTGAGGAACCGATCCGCCGCATCCACCGCGACCAGGTTGAGGCCGAGGTGTTCTCCGAACATCTCCACCACCTGGGCGGCCTCGCCCAGGCGGAGCAGCCCATTGTCCACGAACACGCAGGTCAGGCGGTCCCCGACGGCCCGGTGGGCCAGGGCCGCCGCCACCGACGAGTCCACCCCGCCGGAAAGGGCGCAGAGCGCGCGGCCCTGCCCCACCTGCTGGCGGATCCGCGCCACGCTCGATTCCACGAAGGAGCGCATCGTCCAGTCGGGCCGGCACTTGGCGATCCGGAACACGAAGTTCGCCAGGATCTCCTTCCCTTGCGGCGTGTGCACCACCTCGGGGTGGAACTGCACCGCATAGAAGGGTTTCTCGCGGTGGCGGAAGGCGGCGTAGGGCGAGTTCTGCGTGTGGGCCAGGATCTCGAAGGCCTCGGGGAGGCCCGTCACCTGGTCCCCGTGGCTCATCCACACGTTGAGGCGTGCGGGCAGGTCCGCGAACAGGTCTTCGCCGCGGTCCACCAGGAGGTCCGCCGGCCCGTACTCCCGCCGTGCCGCCCGCGCCACGGCCCCGGCGCAAAAATCCGTCAGGACGCACAGCCCGTAGCAGATGCCCAGGATCGGCAGGCCGAGGTCGAGGATGGCCGGGTCGGGCCGGGGCGCGCCCGGCTGGTAGATGCTGGCCGGGCTCCCCGACAGGATCAGGGCGGTCGGCCGGAAGGCGCGGATCTCGGCGGCCGGCATCGCATAGGGATGGATCTCGGAATAGACCTTGAGCTCCCGCACCCGCCGCGCGATCAACTGGGTGTATTGCGAGCCGAAATCCAGGATGAGGACCTTGTCCATTATCGAGCCGCGAGCTGCGAGCCAAGAGCCACGGCGAACTCCCGCGCGAAAACAGAAGATCAGACTATACGATCCACGCGCTTGAGACCGCTCAGCATCTTCGTGATGTCTTCCACCGCGCAGTCGACCACATCGTACAGCTCGATGGCCTTGTGCCACAGGCGCAAACGTTCGAACCGAAACATGGCCGACACCTCTTGCCCAGACGGTTCGTTAGGCTGACTCCTCTTCCCGGCTCGTGGCTCGTGGCTCGTGGCTCGTGGCTCAATTCTCCAATCGGTAGTTCGGCGCTTCCCGCGTGATGATCACGTCGTGGGCGTGGCTCTCGCGCAGGCCGGCGTGGGTCAGCTTCACGAGCTTGGCCTTGGTCCGAAGCTCCTCGATGGTGCGGCAGCCGCAGTAGCCCATGCCGGCCCGCAGCCCGCCCACCAACTGGTAGACCAGGGCCGACAGCGCCCCCTTGTAGGGGACGCGCCCTTCGATCCCCTCGGGGACCAGCTTCTCCACATCCGCATCCGGATCCTGGAAGTACCGCTCGCGCCCCCCGCGGGACTGCATGGCGCCGATGGAGCCCATGCCGCGATAGACCTTGTAGGTGCGGCCCTGGAAGAGGACCGTCTCGCCCGGGCTCTCCTCGGTGCCGGCGAAGAGGCCGCCCAGCATCACCGAGTGGGCGCCGGCGGCGAGGGCCTTGGTGATGTCGCCGGACTGCTTGATGCCGCCGTCCGAGACCACCGGGACGTCGTGCCGGGCCGCCGCCGCCACGCAGGCCCGGATGGCCGTGATCTGCGGCACGCCGACCCCCGTCACCACGCGGGTGGTGCAGATCGAGCCGGGGCCGATCCCGACCTTGAGCGCGTCCGCCCCGGCCTGGATCAGGTCCTCGGCCGCTTCGGCCGTCACGATGTTCCCCGCCATGACCTCGGTCCCGGGATAGCGCCGCTTGATGCTCCGCACCATCTCCAGGACGGCCTCGGCATGGCCGTGGGCCGTATCCACCACCAGGACGTCCACGCCCGTTTTGATGAGCATCGGGACGCGCTCCAGCGCGTCGGGCCCGACCCCCACCGCCGCCCCGACCCGCAGGCGCCCGAGGACGTCCTTGCAGGCATTCGGGAACTTGATGCGTTTCTCGATGTCCTTGATGGTGATGAGCCCCTTGAGGTTGAACTCCTCGTCCACCACCGGCAGCTTCTCGATCCGGTGCCGGTGCAGGATCTCCTTCGCCTCCTCCAGGCTGGTGCCCACGGGAACGGTGACCAGCTTCTCCTTGGTCATCACGTCCCCGACCCTCAGATCCAGCTTGGTCTCGAACCGGAGGTCCCGGTTGGTGAGGATACCCACCAGCTTCCCGTGCTTGGTCACCGGCACGCCGGAGATCCGGTACTTCTCCATGATCTCCAGGACCTCGTAGAGGCGCTGGTCGGGGGACATGGTGATCGGGTCGACCACCATCCCGTATTCCGACTTCTTGACCTTGTCGATCTCCACCACCTGCCGGTCGGGCTCGAGATTCCGGTGGATGATCCCGATCCCGCCCTCGCGGGCCAGGGCGATGGCCAGCCGCGCCTCGGTCACGGTGTCCATGGCGGAGCTGAGGATCGGGATGTTGATGCGGATGTTGCGGGTCAGCCGCGTGGAGACGTCCGTGTCCTTCGGCAGGACATCGGAGCGCTGCGGATACAACGAGACGTCGTCGAAGGTCAAGGCCTCCTCGATCGGCCTCTCTTGCGGTTCCATCTGCTCCTCCCCCGTGGCTCGTGGCTCATGGCTGATCGGGGCTCCCCATGAGCCATCAGCCGTGAGCCGTCTCTAGATCTGCATCGCGGCCTTGACCTCGGCCAGCGTCTCGCTCGCCACCAGCTTGGCGCGGCCGGTTCCCTCGCGCAGGATCTCCCGCACCGCCTCCGGGTCGCGCGCCAGATTCGCCCGCCGCTCCGAGATCGGACCCAGGACCGGCAGCGCGTGGTTCAGGAGAACCTGCTTGCAGTCCAGACACCCGATCTTGGCCGTGGTGCAGCCCGGCGCGATCACGCCCTCGCGCTCGGATTCCGGCGTGAAGACCCGGTGGAGGTCATAGACTGGGCAGACCTCGGGATTCCCCGGGTCGCCGCGCCGCTTCCTCGCCGGGTCCGTGATCATGGGCTTGATCTTGGCCGTGATCTCCTCGGGCGTGTCCGACAGGAAGATGGAGTTGTCGTAGCTCTTGCTCATCTTCCGGCCGTCCGTGCCCGGGATCTTCGCGAACTCGGTGAGCAGCGTCTCGGGCTCCACCAGGACCGGCTTGTACAGGGAGTTGAACCGCCGGGCGACCTCGCGCGTCAGTTCGACGTGGGGCACCTGGTCCACCCCCACCGGCACGTAATGGGCCTTGTAGATGAGGATGTCCGCCGCCTGGAGCAGTGGATACCCGAGGAACCCGTACGTCCCCAGGTCCTTGTCCGTGATCTGCTCCCGCTGCTCCTTGTAGGTGGGCACCCGCTCCAGCCAGGCCAGGGGGGTGAACATGGAAAAGAGCAGATGTAATTCGGCGTGCTCGGGCAGCCGCGACTGGACGAAGAACGTCGACTTCTTCGGATCCAGACCTGCCGCCAGCCAGTCCAGCGTCACCTCGATGGTATAGGTCTTGACCTGCGACGGATCGGCGTAGTCCGTGGTCAGCGCATGCCAGTCCGCGATGAAGAAGAAGCAGTCGTACTGCTCGGAGAGTCTCTTCCAGTTGTCCAGGGCCCCGAAGAGGTGGCCCATGTGCAGTCGCCCGGTCGGGCGCATCCCGCTCAGTACTCGTTTCCGTATCATTCGTTCTCCGTTATGGAAACAGCTCTATCCCCACATCCTGAGCAGCGCCTGGGACACCGTCCGGATCGCCACCCCGAAGACCGGGTCCATGATCCCGGTGAAGAACAGCACGAAGATGATGAGGAACCCGTACGGCTCCAGCCGACTGTAGGAAATGGCCTGCCGCAGCGGCAGCAGGCCGGAGAGCACCCGGCTGCCGTCGAGCGGCGGGATGGGGAGGAGGTTGAAGACCGCCAGGAGCACGTTCACCCCCACCCCCATATAGAGCACGACCCGCAGGGGCAGGATGACCCATGCCCATTCCATCCCCAGCGCCCCCCACGGGATCATCCGCGAGGCGAAGGCCGCGAGGGCCGCCATGACGAGATTGCTCACCGGCCCCGCCGCGGCGATCAGCATCATGTCCCGCCGGGGCTTCCGCAGATACCGTGCATCCACCGGAACCGGCCGCGCCCAGCCGAAGCCGATGAGCACGATGGCGATCGTCCCGATGGGATCGAGGTGTGCCAGGGGGTTCAGGCTGAGCCGCCCCTGCAGGCGTGCGGTCTGGTCCCCCAGCCGATCAGCCACCCACCCGTGGGCGTATTCATGAATCGTCAGGGCCAGGAGGAAGACGGGAATGCGGATCGCCAGCTCTTGGATCGAGGGGAAGTCGAACATGGAGCCCTTTCTCAGTTCAGAGACATTGGCGAACCCTACCCGATCCCCCCGCGGTTTGTCAATCCAAGACTGCCCTCGCATTCGCCCATCGCCGTGGGACATGCTCGACCCGCGCGGGGGCATTCGTCACGAGAATCTCGGACTGGGGAGGGGGCACACCGGGCGCTCAGCGCGGTTCGGATGGCCCCGGCCTCTGGGAAGCGCCGGTCTCCCGCGGCGGGGCAAACGCCCGCACGAAGCGGCGGCGGACGAAGCGCAGCTCGTCGTCCCGGCTCTGGACCTGGCCGTCCAGCCGGGCGTACAGGAGCGAGTTCAGGATGTCTCGGTAGACGGGTCCCGGGCGGATCCCCAGCGCCTGCAGATCATCGCCCCGCAGCAGCGGCCGCACCCGTCCCTTCACCTGCAGGAAGTCCCCGATCCCCTTCCGGAGCTCCGGGCGTTTCACCACGGCCATCAGGGCCAGCACGACCTCCAGCGAGGCCTCCGCCAGCCAGCGGTACATGCGGCTCGGTGAGGCCTCGCGGGCACGCTGCACCTGGCGGGCGAGATTCCTGAGGCGCGTCAGGTCTCGGGCGATCGAGGCGAAGAGCCGCGGCGGCGGGGCGAGGCGCCGCAGAATGGCCCGGGCTTCGACGCCGGGCCGCTCCTCCAGGAGGATCAAAAGGTAGACCAGCCAGGAGACCGGCTGGGCGTCCAGATAGAGGAGGCCGTACCACGTCAGGACCTCCGCCACCCGCTGGAACCGCCCCTCCGTCGCGCCGCTCAGCACCAGCCTGGGATGGATGGCGCGGAGGACCCCGAGCGCGTCCAGGCGCTGGAGGATGGCGTAAGGGTGTGCCTCCTGCAGGATCAACGCGAGCTCGCTCCAGATCCGCGGGCCGGCCAGCTTGTCCAGGAGCCCCATCTGCACCGCGTTGGCGATGAGTTGCTCCGCGTGGCGGGAGGGATGCAGACCGAAGCGGATCTCGAAGCGCACCGCCCGCAGAATCCGGGTGGGATCCTCGACGAAGCTCAGGTTGTGGATGATCCGTAGACTCTTGTCGGCGAGGTCCTGCTGTCCGCCGAAGAAGTCCAAGAGCTCCCCGTAGCGAGCGCCGTTCAGGCACACCGCCAGCGCGTTGGCCGTGAAGTCACGCCGGTACAGGTCCATCTTGATGGAACTGTGCTCCACCGTCGGGAGGGCCGCCGGGTACTCGTAGTACTCGGTCCGCGCCGTGGCCACGTCCACCTTGAAGCCGTCGGGCAGGCTGAGCAGGGCCGTCCCGAACTTCCGGTGGCCGGTGACCTTGGCCGAGAGGCGCACCGCCAGCCGCTCGGCGAACGCGATGCCGTCTCCCTCCACCACCAGGTCCACGTCCAGATTCTCGTGGCGCAGCAAAAGGTCGCGCACGAATCCGCCCACGACGTAGGCCTTGGTGCCCACCTCGTCCGCCACCGCCCCCGCAGCCCTGAGGAGCGACTGGACGCGGGGCGGCAGGCGGTTGGCCAAGAGGTTCGCCACGGTGCGCCTCACGGGCGCGCCCAAATCGCGGTCACCCCCGCTCGGGAAGGTAGGACGCTTCAGCAGGTCCTGGTAGGTGTAGCGCAAGAGGTCGGCCCGGGTGACCGCCCCCTTGAGCTGTTTCTCCTTGACGACGGGCAGGAAGCCCAGGCTGCGCTCGACCATGAGCCGCTGGACTTCCGCCAGGGAGGTCTCCGGTGTAACCCGCGGGAACTCGCCCGTCATGTACTCGCGGACGGCGGCGTCCCCCAGGCCGTGGAAGATGGCCTTGTCCACCACCTCGCGGCTGATCAGGCCGACCATCTCCCCCTTCTGCACCACGGGCAGGTAGGCCAGGTTGAACCGGTTCATGATCTCCGCCGCGCCGCGGATCGTGAACCGCTCCGGGATCGCCTTCACCGGGGTCATCATGATGTCCTGCGCCTGCTTCAAGGGCCGGATGGCCTCCCGCAGGAGGTGGAGCAACTGTTCCTTGAGCTGGAACAGCGTGAGGTCCTTCACCGTGGCGGCGGCCGCGGTGGCGTGCCCGCCGCCGCCGAAGGCCTCGACGATCCGGCCCACGTCCACCGCCTCCACGCGGCTCCGCGCCACCAGGTGCACCCGGTTGTCCATGCGCACCAGGGTGAACAGGACGTTGATGTTCTCCATGTCCCGGAGCTTGTGGGTGAGCATCGCCAGGTCGCCCACGTACCGCTCCAGCGCGGCCGTGCTGATGACGACGCGAATCCCGCCGATGGTGTACGTCTCGGCCGAGCGGATGAGCTCGTTCAGGAGTCCGACTTGCTCGGCCGTCAGCTCTCGCCGGATGAAGTCGGCCACCAGACCCAGGTTCGCCCCCTGGGCGAGGCAGTAGGCCGCCGCCTGGAAGTCGGCCTCGGTGGTGTTGGTGAAGGTCAAGAAGCCGGTCTCCTCGTAGATCCCCAGGGCCACGACCGTGGCCTCCTGCGGGGTGAGGGTCATCTGCTGCTCCCGCAAGAGGCCCAGGAGGATGGTGGTGGTCGCCCCCACCTCGCGCAGGACCTCTAGGCTGCCCGTGATGTCCTTGGGGTGGGCGGGATGGTGATCGTAGATGTGGATGTCCAGGCCGGGGCGCCTGACGACGTCCCGCAGCGGGCCGATTCGCGTCTCGCGCTTGACGTCCACCAGGATCAGCCGAGCCACCGCGTCCAGGGGGAAGCCGCGCAACCGCTCGGCCTGGAGGGGAAAGTGTGTCTCACGCAGGAACTCGCGGACGTTACGCTCCTGCGAGCCGGCGAAGAGCAGGCGGGCCTTGGGGTAGAGCTTCCCGGCCGCCACCATGGAGGCGAGGGCGTCGAAGTCGGCATGGATGTGGGTGCTGATCAGCTCCATGGACGCGCGGGACCTCCCGACTCTCACCCTCTAGTCTGTCGCCCTGTTCCGGCGGCCGGCGCGATCGAAGACGTCGGCCAGGAGGCCGCCCACCAGCAGGATGATGGCGGTGTAGTAGAGCCAGAGAACCACGCCGATGAACCCGCCCAGGATCCCGTAGAAGAGGTTGTAGCGGGCGTAGTGGATCAGGTACCAGTTGAAGAGCACCTTCGCCTGATGCCACAACGCGCCGGCGATGAGCGCGCCAGCGGTCGCCGCGGGCCAGCGGATGGCGCGCACCGGGGCGATGTGATACACGATGGCGAGAAGCACAGTAAGCAGAATCGTGGTGGCGTAGCGGGGGAAGCTGGGTGCGGCCAGGAACCCGGGCAACGGGATACGCGTGCCCAGCAGGAACTCGATCTCGGACCAGGCGCCCAGCACCCACGCCCCCATCAGGGCGGCAATGAACAGGAGGCCGGCCGTCCCCATCATGACCAGCGCCACCAGCTTTCGCCGCAGGTAGGATCGGGTCTCGCGGCCCCCCGTGATGGCCGTGAGGGACGTGGCGATGGCCTCGAAGACCCCCATCGCCACCCACAGGAGGAAGCCGAGGCCGAGGACCCCCGTCACATGGCGATTCCGAATCAGCGTGCCGAGGAATTCTTGCACCTCCGGAATCGTGGAGCGCGGGATCAGCCGGCGCGCCACCTGCATCACCTCGTCCACGGCCCGCTCGGACGACCCGAGGAGATAGCCCGTGGCCGAGGTCCCGAGGAGGAGAAGCGGGATGATGCCCAGCAGCCAGTAAAAGGCGATGGCCGCCGCCATCATCATGAGATCATGCTCGCGCAGCCGGCGCAGGAGGTCGCCGCCGACGCGCGTGATCCACCACCCCCGGTCCGCCATACGCCGCTCCACCCTCCTGGCCGTAGCATAGACGCTCGCAGGCGCGCCGACAAGCCAAAGTGTGTCTGCAGCCCATCGCCCTTGCGGCCCTTCCGCGGCTGTGATAGCGTACGCCGCATCCCCATCCCGGAGGAATCCCGTGGGACAGGCAGCGCTGGTCTTTTCTCTCCTCCTGG
>JBGPQZ010000040.1:0-14866 GCA_041489335.1 Methylomirabilia bacterium | reverse complement strand
TCGCTGCCCATCCTGGCCATCGGCGGGATCTCCCTGGACAATGCGGCGGCCGTCATCGCGGCCGGCGCGAGCGCGCTCGCCGTGATCTCGGCGGTGGTGGCCGCGCCTGACATCCGCGCGGCGGCCGCGGCGTTTCGTGGGCGAGTGGCGCCGGCGAGAGGATCCAAGCGCTCGGGGTGCCTCGGAGCGCCGTGACTCCGGCGCACGAGGTAGGCGCTGCTTCTTTGCGGGAGATTGCCTCACCCATGGACCGGTCCTGGCTCTGGATCATCTTGTTCCTCACCCTGGCCACGCCGGTGCGCGGCGCCGATCTCGCGCCGGTGAAGCTCGGCCTGGTCGTCCCCTCGGCCAGCGACGCGGGCCCCGCGGCGCAGAGCATGCGTCGCGCCGCCGAGATGGCGGTCGCAGACTGGGCGCCGAGGCTCGACCGCGAGGTGCTTCTCAAGGTCCAGGAGGATCCGTTCGACCCGAAGCAGGCGGTGGCTGTGGCAGAGAAGCTCGTCCAGGACGGGACCTGGGGCGTGGTCGGCCATTTCTATTCCAGCTCCTCCATCCCCGCATCGGCCATCTACTACCAGGCGGGAATCCCCCTGGTCACCCCCACCTCCACGCATCCGCGGCTCACCCGACAGGGATTCACCACGGTGTTCCGGGTCTCGGGTCGGGACGACCAGCAGGCCCTCACGGCGGCGGCCTTCATCCTGGACGTGCTGAAGGGGCGCCGGATCGCCGTCGTCCACGACCGAACCGAGTACGGCCGGTCGCTGGCCGAGGCCCTCACCCGCGCGGTCCAGGCCCGCTTCCCGAGGCGCCTCGTCGCGGCCGAGGTCATCGCCCAGGGCGACAAGGACTTCGCGCCGCTCAGCGCGCGGCTCAAGGCGGTGGAAGCGGATGTGGTCTACTTCGGCGGCATCTACCGCGAGGCGGCGTACCTCGTCCGCCAGCTCCGCCAGGCCCGCGTGGCCGCGGCGTTCGTGAGCGGGGACGGGGTGCCCGACCCGGAGTTCCTGAAGATCGCGGGGGAGGAGACGGTGGGCCGCGTCTACTGCACCTTCGCCCCCGACCCTCGCCTGTTGCCCTCCGCCCGCCTCCTCATCCAGCGGTACGAGGCCCGCTACGGCTCCCTCGGCCCGTACGTGCTCTACACCTACGACGCGGTCGGGGTGCTGCTGCGGGCCATCCAGATCGCCCGGCCCAAGGACCACACCAAAGAGGAACTGCGGAAGGTCGTGCGGGCGATCCGCGGCATGACGTACGACGGGGCGCTGGGAAGGCTCCGCTGGGATCGGAACGGGGACCTGGCCGCCTCGCCGTACGTGGTGTACGCCACGAAGAAGGGGGGCGGCCTCCACGGCTGGTTCGAACAGCTTCCGATACGACCAGCGGCCGGCGGGGCCGCGCCGCGGGTCGCGGCGCGGCCAAGCGGAACGCAGCCCTGAGCGCCGAGCACCGGGCGCAGCGTTACGTCCTCGGCCCGTTCGCGGTCCATGGCTCATCGTCCGTGGTCCGCGCTGCAGGGAGGGAGCACTGATACACCCCTGCCCGTCTTGGCGAGCTTGGCGATCTTTGCGTGAAACATCCGGGCTGAATCCGTCTGACAGAGGAGGATCGCCGCGTGAAAACCCGTCTGATCGCCGTAGATCCAAAGACCCCCCAGGTGGATGTCATCCGACAAGCCGTGGACGTCCTTCGCCGCGGCGGGCTGGTGGCCTTTCCGACCGACACGCTCTATGCGCTCGGCGCCGACGCCCTGGACCCGGTGGCGGTCGAGCGGGTCCTCACGGTGAAGGGGCGGCAGCACGGCAAGCCGCTCAGCATCCTGCTCCCCTCCGTCGAGAGCGCGGCACGGCTGGCGCGGGATTTGCCCGGGGGGCTTCGCCCGCTGATGGAGGCGTTTTGGCCGGGCGCGCTTACCCTCGTGGTGCGAGCCGCCCCCTTCCTCCCCGAGCCCCTCAACGCCGCGACCGGGACCATCGGCCTCCGCATGCCGGGCGGACCCGTGGCCAAGGCGATCCTCAAGGCCTTCGGCGGACCCATCATCGGCACCAGCGCCAACAAGGCCGGCGGGGCCGATCCGGCCGATGCCAAGGCGGTGCAGCGGAGCGTGGGCGGCCAGATCGATCTCATCCTGGATGGCGGCCGCGTCGCCCTCGGCGTCCCGTCGACCGTGCTCGACTGTACCGTGGCCCCCGCGTGCATCCTGCGCGAGGGAGCCGTCTCCCGGGCCGCACTCGAGCAGGTCATGCCCCTCGGCTGATGCCTCCGGGCGACCGGGGAGGTGCGCCCGGGGCCCGATCCCGGCCCACGATAGGGGAGATAGCCCTTGAACGCACGAAAAATGCTGTGTTAGACTCAGCTACGCTCGTCGAGCGGCGCGGACGAGGGCATGCGGATCGAAGACATCCTCGATAAGATCTACGAGTACAACCCGCAAGCGGTCCTGGAACCGGTCATGCGGGCGTACGTCTTCGCCGCCAAGGCACACAAGGGCCAAGAGCGCGTTTCGGGCGAGCCCTACCTGTCCCATCCCCTCGAAGTCGCCGGCATCCTCACCACGCTTCGCCTGGACGCCCCGACCGTCACGGCAGGTCTCCTGCACGATGTGGTCGAGGACACCCGCGCCACCCTGGACGAGCTGCGGGACCTGTTCGGCCCCGAGATCGCCGCCATTGTGGACGGCGTCACCAAGCTGTCCCGCATCCCCTTCAGCAGCCGGGAGGAGGCCCAAGCCGAGAACATCCGCAAGATGGTCCTGGCGATGTCCAAGGACATTCGGGTCATCCTGGTGAAGCTGGCCGACCGGCTGCACAACATGCGGACCCTGGATCCGCTGCCCGAGGCCAAGCGGCGCCTCATCGCCAAAGAGACCCTGGACATCTACGCGCCGCTGGCGCACCGGCTCGGCATCTACTGGATCAAGGCCGAACTGGAGGATCTGGCCCTGCGGCACCTGGACCCGGACGCCTACCAGGAGTTGGCGGCCGTCATCGCCCAGAAGCGCAAGGAGCGCGAAGGGGACATCAATGAAGCGATCCGCCTCCTGGAGCGGAAGCTCGTCGAGGTGGAGATTAAGGCGCAGATCACCGGCCGGCCTAAGCACTTCTACAGCATCTACAAGAAGATGCACGACCAGAAGAAGGACTTCGACGAGATCTACGACCTGACTGCCGTGCGGGTCATCACCGGTTCCGTCAAGGACTGCTACGGGACTCTCGGCGTCATCCACACCCTGTGGAAGCCGATCTCCCAGCGGTTCAAGGACTTCATCGCGGTCCCCAAGAGCAACGGCTACCAGTCGCTCCACACGACCGTGATCGGGCCCAAGGGCGATCCCGTCGAGATCCAGATCCGGACCCGCGAGATGCACCGGGTGGCGGAGGAGGGGATCGCCGCCCACTGGAAGTACAAAGAGGGCAAGAGCAGTATCGACCCGGCCGACGAGAGCTTCGTCTGGCTCCGCCAGCTCATGGAGTGGCAGCGGGATCTCAAGGACTCCAAGGAGTTCCTGGACACCGTGCGGGTGGACCTCTTTCCGGACGAGGTCTACGTCTTCACCCCGCGGGGCGACGTGAAGCCCTTCCCCAAGGGCGCCACCCCCATCGACTTCGCCTTCTCCATCCACACCGACGTCGGCATCCGCTGCGTGGGGGCCAAGGTGAACAACCGCCTGGTGCCCCTGCGGACCGAGCTCTCGAACGGGGACATCGTCGAGATCCTGACCGCCCCGAACCACGTGCCGAGCCGGGACTGGCTGAAGATCGTCAAGACGCCGCGCGCGCGGGGCAAGATCCGGCAATGGATCAAGAACGAGGAGCGGGCGCGCAGCGTCAGCCTGGGGCGCGACATGCTGGAGAAGGAGATACGCCGCCTGGGCAAGAGTCCGGGCCAGCTGCTCCGACCGGAGGCCCTGGCCCTTGGGCTCGAGCGGTATGGGATCGGGGAGGCCGACGAGTTCTTCGCGGCCGTCGGCTACGGGAAGATCTCCCCCCGCCAGGCGGTGGGGCGCCTCCTCCCGCCGGAAGAGTTCCAGGCCCTCAGCGAGGCCGAAGCAGGGCGCGAGAAGAAGGCCGAGCGGAAGCCGGCTCGCCCCCGCATCCCCGAGGAGGGGGTGCGCATTCGGGGGGTCGACGACATCCTGGTCCGCTTCTCCAAGTGCTGCAACCCGGTTCCGGGCGACGAGATCATCGGGTTCATCACGCGGGGCCGCGGCGTCTCGATCCACACTGCGGATTGTCCGAACGCCGTGAGCCTGATGGCGGATCCGGAGCGCCGGATCCCGGTCTGGTGGGAGGGGCCGCGGAAAGAGGCGCATCAGGTGAAGATTCGGGTGGAGGTGGGGAAGGATCGTCCGGGGCTGCTCGCTGAGATCACCACGGCCATCTCCAACACGAATACCAACATCGCCCACGCCGAGATCCGGGTCACCGAGGAGCGGACCGGCGTGAACACCTTCGTCCTAGAGGTGAGCGATCTCCGCCAGCTGCAGGCGGCGATGCAGGCCATCCAGAAGATCGACGGGGTCGTGGGGGTCGAGCGGATGAAGTCGCTGTGAGGGGGGCGGTGGACCGGTGGATTAGTGGACCGGCGGAACCGATTCACCGATCCACGATTCCACCAGTGTACGGCTTCACGATTTTTGTGGAGCCTTCTGGACCTTGCCGGAGCGCAGGCAGCGAGTGCAGACATGGATGATGCGGGGTGCGCCGTTCACCATGGCGCGGACGCGCTGGATGTTCGGATACCGCCGCTTGCTGGAGACGTTGTGGGCATGGCTTATCTGGGATCCGGCCTGGGCCCCCTTGCCACAGATTTCGCATCGCGTCGCAGGCATGAGGACTTCTCCCTTTCTCCTGGTGAATCTCGCTTCCGCTCTCGGAATGCCGCGGAATGACGGCGACAAATTATACTGAATTGCCCCAGCAAAGGCAAGCAATTTCTCGGGTTGGCGGCGCCGGCTCGGTGACGATGGAGACGCCGCTCACGGCCCTCAAGGGCGTCGGCCCCGCGAGGGCCGCGGCCTTCGAGCGGCTCGGGCTTCGCACGGTCCGGGATGCCGTCTTCCTGCCCCCCCGCCGCTACGAGGACCGTCGGACCTTCATCCCCCTTGGTCGTCTCCGGCTCGGAGAGTTCTCGGTGGTGCAGGGGCGGGTGAAGGCCGTGGGGACGGGCCGGACGCGGCGCGGCGTCCCGTACGCAGAGGTCCTCCTGGAGGACGCGACGGGAGCCCTCCCGGTCCGATGGTACCGGCAGGCCTATCTGGCGCGGACGCTCCGCCGCGGCCAGCGACTCATCCTGGCTGGCCGGCTCAACCCCTATCCCCCGCGCGAGATGGTGAACCCGGAGCTGGAGGTGGAGGAGGGGGGGGATGCGCGGTACCATACCGGACGCATCGTCCCCATCTACCCCCTGACCGCCGGCTTGGGGCAGCGCTTCCTTCGCCGCTTCCTCCTGGACCTGGTCTCCGAGGCGGCCGCGGGAATCGAAGATCCGCTGCCGCCCGTGGCGCGGGAGCGGCACACGCTCCTCCCCCTCGCGGAGGCGGCGCGCGCCCTCCACCATCCGCAGGGCCTGCCAGAGGCCAACGCGGCCCGGCGTCGCCTGGCGTTCGACGAGTTCCTCCTTTTCAGCCTGGGGATTCTCAAGCAGCGGGCCGCTCGGGCGGCCCGGCCCGGGATCGCCTTCACGGTCCCCAACGCACTGGTCGAGTGCGCCCGCGGCGCGCTGCCGTTCCGCCTGACCGGAAGCCAGGAGCGGGTCCTCGCCGCGATCTGGGCGGACATGGGTTCCCCCCGCCCCATGCAGCGCCTGCTGCAGGGGGACGTGGGGTGCGGCAAGACGGTTGTGGCGTTCCTAGCCGCCCTCACCGCCGTCGGGAGTGGCTACCAGGCGGCCGTCATGGCGCCCACGGAGATCCTGGCGGCGCAGCACGCGGAGCGGGCGCGGAGCCTCGCGGAGCCGCTGGGGATCCCGGTGGTGCACCTGGCGGGGGGCTTCACGGGAGCCGCACGCCGGGGCGCGCTCGCGGCACTGGCGGGGGAGGAGCCCCTCCTCGCCGTCGGCACGCATGCCCTGCTCCAGCCGGACGTCGGCTTCGGCCGGCTCGGGTTCGTGGTGGTGGACGAGCAGCACCGGTTCGGGGTCCTCCAGCGGGCCGACCTGATGCGCAAGGCGGCCTCACCCGACGTCCTGGTCATGAGCGCCACCCCCATCCCCCGCAGCCTCGCCCTCGTCCTGTACGGCGACCTGGACCTCAGCCTGATCGACGAGCTGCCGCCGGGTCGGCAGCGCGTGCGCACCACGTGGCTGGAGGAGGCGGAGCGCGAGCGGGTCGCCGCCGCCCTCTGCGAGCGCCTGGCGCAGGGCGAATGCGCCTACGTGGTCTGCCCGGTGGTGGAGGAGTCCTCGGCCGAGCTCAAGGCGGCCGTGCAGACCGCCGAGGAGTACCGGCGGGGCCCGCTGAACCGATTCGGCGTGGGGCTGGTCCACGGGCGGCTGTCCCCGGCGGAGAAGCTCGCCACGTTGACCGCGTTCCGCCAGGGGGCGCTGCGCCTCCTGGTGGCCACCACGGTGGTCGAGGTGGGCGTGGACGTCCCCGAGGCCACGGTGATGGTCATCGAGCACGCGGACCGTCTGGGCCTGGCGCAGCTGCACCAGCTGCGGGGGCGCGTCGGGCGCGCGGACCGGCCGGCGGAGTGTTTCGTGGTGGCCGACCGTCGCGAGATCACCGAGGAGGCGCGGGCGCGCCTCATGGCCTTCGTGGACGAGCATGACGGCTTCGCACTGGCCGAGGCCGACCTCCGCCTGCGCGGACCGGGGGACTTCTTCGGGACGCGGCAATCGGGATTGGATGGGTTCCAGCTGGGAGACGCGGCCGGGGATCTTCGGCTGCTCGAAGCGGCGCGGGCCGAGGCGGAAACGGCACTGCGGGACGCCCCTGACCTAGGCGGGCCCTGGGAGCGGGTGCGCCGCGCCATGCAGGCGCGCTGGGCCGACCGCCTGGGACTCGCCCAGGTTGGGTAAACGGTGGAGGAGTGAAGCGGCGGATCAGTGAACCGGGAAGGGCAGCGTTCGCCGTCTCTCCCTGATCCACTGATCCACTACTCCACGAGTTCGCGATCCACACCGGAACGAGAATGCGCATCAGCGCGGGCACGCATCGCGGCCGGCGGCTCGTCAGTCCGGTGGGCACCCGGACCCGCCCGACGTCGGACCTGTTGCGGCAAGCCATGTTCAACATCCTAGGCGCGCGGATCGTGGGCGCCCGGGTGCTGGACCTCTGCGCGGGAAGCGGCGCCATCGGCCTCGACGCCCTCAGCCGGGGAGCCGCGGCAGCCACCTTCGTGGAGCAAGACCGCGGCGCCGTGCGAAGCCTGTGCGCGAACCTGGCGGCGCTCGGCCTGACCGCGCAGGCCCGCGTCGTAGCCAGCGACGCCCTCGCCGCCCTCGCCGGGTTGCGGACGGCGGGCGACATCTTCGACTGCGTCTTCCTGGATCCGCCCTATAGGAGCGACCTGGCGATCCGCTGCATCGAAACACTTGCCCCGGGCGAGGTTTTGAGCGAGAATGCGCTGCTCGTAGTGCAGACATTCCACAAGACCGATCTCGCCGAACAAAGCGGGCTCCTCCGGCGGACCTGGGAGCGCCGGTACGGAGAGACTCGATTGAGCGTGTATCGGAAGGAGAGCGGATGGAAGTGACCGCCGTCTACCCCGGAACCTTCGACCCTTTTACCAACGGGCATATCGACCTCGTGCGACGCGCCCTCCGTCTCTTCCCGCGGCTGGTCGTCGCGGTCGCGAGCAATCCCCACAAGAACCCCCTGTTCAGCATCGAGGAGCGCCTGGCCATCGTCCGCGAGGCGACCGCCGGGATGGCGCGCCTGGAGATCGACACGTTCCACATGCTGACGGTGGACTACGTGAAGAGCAAGGGGGCGCAGGTCATCCTGCGCGGCATCCGCGCGGTCTCGGATTTCGAGTTCGAGTTCGCCATGGCCCTCATGAACCGCAAGATCAGCGAGGACGTGGAGACCGTGTTCCTCATGCCCAACGAGTCGTACACCTACCTCAGTTCGCGGCTCGTGAAAGAGGTCGCCCTCATGGGCGGCAACGTGAACGACCTCGTCCCGCCGCTGGCGGCGAAGCTCCTCCAGGAGCGGGCGAGGCAGTCCCCCCTCGCAGGAAGGAGGACCCTGTGACCATCTCGCAACGCGCCCGGAACCTCGTGCCCTCGGCGACGCTGGCCATCAGCAACAAGGCCCGCGAGCTCAAGGCGGCGGGGATCGATGTGCTCAGCTTCGGCTCGGGCGAACCCGACTTCGACACCCCGGAGCACATCAAGGAGGCCGCCGTCCAGGCCCTCCGCGAGGGGTTCACCAAGTACACGGCGAACAGTGGCATCAACGAGCTCAAGGATGCCGTGGTCGCCAAGCTCAAGCGGGACAACGGGCTGACCTACGCCCGGAACCAGGTCCTGATCTCCTGCGGGGGCAAGCACTCGCTCTACAACGTCTTCCAGGCCCTGCTGGATCCGGGGGACGAGGTCATCATCCCTGCGCCCTACTGGGTGAGCTTCCCCGAGCAGGTGAAGCTCTGCGGCGCCGTTCCCGTCTTCGCCCCGACCGTCGAGGCGCAGGGGTTCCGCGTGAACCGGAGCCTGGTGGAGCCCAAGGTGACGCCCCGGACCAAGATCCTGCTGCTGAACTCGCCCTCGAACCCCACGGGGGCGGCCCTCACGCGTGACGAGCTCCAGGGGCTGGCCGCGCTGGCGGTGGAGCGGGGGCTCTGGATCTTGGCGGACGAGACGTATGAGTCGCTCGTCTACGACGGGTACCAGCACGTGAGCATCGCCACGCTGGGCGACGCGGTTTACGCGCGCACGATCCTGGTGAACTCGATGTCCAAGGCTTACGCCATGACGGGCTGGCGCATCGGCTACGCGGCGGGGGCGAAAGAGATCATCGCGGCCATGGATGGCCTGCAGAGCCAGATGACCTCCAACCCCACCTCCATCGCGCAGCGGGGCGCCGTGGCCGCCCTGATCGGCTCGCAGGAGCCCACGGCCCGCATGCGGGACGAGTTCGCGCGCCGCCGTCGCTCCATCGTGGACCGCTTGAACGCCATGCCCGGCGTGAGCTGCCTGAATCCGGAAGGCGCCTTCTACGTATTCCCGAACGTCTCCAAGCTCTACGGCAAGCAGCATGCCGGCAAACCGATCGCAAACTCGACGGAGTTCTCCGCGTTCCTCCTGGACGCGGCGCGGATCGCCGTGGTCCCGGGGGTGGAGTTCGGCAACGACGCGCACATCCGGATCTCCTACGCGACCTCGATGGCCAACATCGAGAAGGGGATGGATCGGATGACCGAGGCGGTGGCGGCGCTCCGCTGAGCGCAGCCCCTCGCCCGGCCGGGGTGGCCCCGCGGACCGACCGGCCGCGGGGATGATCAACACGAACCCGTACGACAGAAGGAGGGAGCGACCATGCGCCGCATCAGTAGGCTGCTCGGCCTCATCCTCTTGACCGCCATGCTGCTGGGGGTGGGGCCGGCCATCGCACAGACCACGTTCATCTTCGGCGCGCAGGGAGAACCGGTGGACCTGGATCCTGCCATCATCACCGACGGGATCTCCTCGCGGATCACTACCCAGATCTACGAGCCATTGGTGAAGTACAGGGGGCCCACCACTGAAGTTGTCCCAGCACTGGCAGAGAAATGGTCGGTCAGTCCCGATGGCACGGTCTGGACCTTTACCTTGAGGCGGAACGTGAAGTTCCACGATGGCACGCCCTTCGATGCCGCGGCCGTAGTCTGGAACTTCGAGCGGTGGCGCTTCAGCAATCACCCGCAGCACGAGAACCAGAGCAAGGCAGGGAGGACTTTCGAGTACTACGGGGCGCAGTTCGGCGGCTTCGACGACAAGAGCCTCATCGCCAAGGTGGAGGCCGTCAACCCGACCACGGTTCGGATCACCCTCAAGTCTCCCCAGGGCCCCTTCCTCGCCAACCTGGCGATGTTCGTCTTCTACATGGCCAGCCCCACGGCGGTGGAGAAGTATGGAACGGCCTATGGGAAGAATCCCGTGGGAACGGGCCCGTTCAAGTTCGTCGAATGGAAGGTGGGGCAGGAGGTCATCCTGGAGGCCAACAAGGACTACTGGGACAAGGCCAACGCGCCCAAGGTCCAGCGGGTGATCGTCCGGAACATCAAAGACAACTCTCAGCGCCTGGCCGCCCTGAAAGCGGGAGAGATCCACGGGATGGAGGGCCTCAATCCGGACGACGTGAAGGTGGTGCGTGCTGACCCCAACCTGCAAATCATCCTCCGGCCTACCAACACCACGGGATACGTAGCCTTCAACTACAAGGTTAAGGAATTCCAGGACAAGCGAGTCCGGCAGGCCATCGCGCACGCCATCAACAAGAAGGGGATCGTGGACGCCCTCTACGGCGGGACCGGGCTGGTGGCCACGCAGTTCCAGCCGCCCCCCCTCTGGGGCTACAACAAAGAGCTGAAGGACTACGCCTACAACCCGGAGCAGGCGAAGTCACTCCTGAAGGACGCCGGGTTCGGGCAGGGCCTGAAGGAGATCACCTGGCAGGACGGCAAGAAGGAGCCCTTGCAGTTCTGGTACATGCCGGTCTCGCGGCCGTACTATCCGAACCCGAAGGAGATCGCCGAGGCCATCGCCGCCGATCTGGCCAAGGTGGGAATCACGGTGCAGCTCCAGACCACCGACTGGACCGTGTACCTCGACAAGAGCAGGAACGGACAATTACCCATGTTCATGCTTGGGTGGACGGGCGACAACGGTGACCCGGACAACTTCGTGTGCTACTTCTTCTGTGCGATCGGGGCCCCGCGCATGGGCTTCTACGCCAATCAGCAACTGACGGATCTGCTGCTCCAGGCGCAGAAGCTGACGGAACATCGGAAACGGGCCGAGCTGTACCGTAAGGCGGAACAGATGATTCACGACGACGTGGCCCGGCTTTTCATCGCCCATAATCAGCCGCCCCTGGCCCTCCTGAAGAAGGTGCGGGGCTACGTGGCGAACCCCACCAATACCGAGTACTTCAATACCGTGCAGATCCAGTAGGCGCGAGGGGCGAGAAAGGACGGGGGCGACGTGGGCCGGTATGCGATCAAGCGGTTCCTCACGATCGTCCCCGTCCTTCTCGGGGTCTCCCTGATCGTTTTCAGCTTCGGTCACCTCATTCCGGGCGATCCGGCCGTCGCCATGCTGGGAGAGCGGGCGACACCCCAGCGAGTAGCAGAGGTGCGGGCACATCTCGGCCTCGATCAACCACTCTACAAGCAGTATTTCATCTACCTCGGCAAAGTCCTCCATGGTGACCTGGGAGCCTCGATCTTACGAGGCGACCCGGTCCTCCGGGACCTCGTCCGACGCTTCCCGGCGACGGTTGAGCTGGCCCTCTTCGCCATCACGATCGCGATCCTGACGGGCATCCCGGCGGGGATCGTATCCGCCGTCTGGCGCAACTCGTTCTTCGACGGCTGCTCCCGGATCATCGCCCTCACCGGCGTGTCCATGCCGATCTTCTGGCTGGGTCTGATGCTGGCCTGGGTGTTCGGGGTCATTCTGGGATGGCTCCCCACGGGCTTCCGCCTGGGAACCGATGTCACCCTGACCCCGGTGACGAACTTCAACCTGCTGGACAGCATGATTGCCGGGAACGGGGCGGCCTTCGTGGCCAGCATTCGCCACCTCATCTTGCCGGCCGTGGCCCTCTCGACCATCCCCATGGCCGTCATCACCCGGATGACCCGCGCCAGCCTGCTCGAGGTCCTGTCGCAGGAGTACATCCGGACGGCGGAGGCGAAGGGGCTCCCCCAGCACGCCGTCATCCTGCGCCACGCCATGCGCAACGCACTCCTCCCGGTCATGACCGTCACGGGCCTGCAGGTCGGCCGCCTCCTGGCGGGCGCGATCCTCACCGAGACGATCTTCTCCTGGCCCGGCATCGGGCTCTGGATCTACGAGGCAATCCAGGCGCGGGATTACCCCATCGTGCAGGGCGCAACCTTGTTCATCGCCACCATCTTCGTGCTCGTCAACCTCATCACGGATCTCCTGTACGCGCAAGTGGATCCGCGAATCAAGTATGACTGAGGCCACGTCCCCCCTCGTCGTCACCGATCGCGGCAAGAGTCCGTTCCAGGCCGCCGTCCACCGCCTCCTGGCCAACCAGGTAGCGCGCGGCGGCCTGATGATCATCGCCGCCTTCCTCCTGCTGGCGGCCCTGAGTCCCGTCCTCCTGCCGTACAACCCCGCGACGGACGCGGACCTCCTGGCCCGCCTCATGCCCCCCACCTGGAAGCACCCGTTCGGCACGGACGCCCTGGGGCGCGACATCCTGATGCGCATCCTGCACGGGGCGCGCGTCTCCCTCGGCTTGGGAGTGGGCTCGGTGGTGTTGGCCGCACTGATCGGATCGAGTCTGGGGCTCTTGGCCGGCTACGCCGGCCAGCGGACCGACCTCTGCCTGATGTTCTGCATGGACATCCTGCTGGCCTTCCCGGCCACCCTCCTGGCCATCGCGATCGTGGCCATGATCGGACCCGGCCTGCGCAACTCCCTCATCGCCATCAGCGTCGTCTCCATCCCATTCTACGCGCGGATCACGCGCGGCGAAGTCCTCACCCTGAAGGAGCGCGAGTTCGTGACCGCCGCCCGGGGCCTCGGCGGGAGCGCCTTCCGCGTCATCCTCTGCCACATCTTCCCCAACACCTTGCCGCCCCTCACCGTGCAGACGACGCTGGCCATCGCCTTCGCTATCCTGGAGACGGCGGCGCTGGGCTTCCTCGGACTGGGCGCGCAGCCGCCGGTCCCCGAGTGGGGGGCGATGCTGGCGGACAGTTACAAGTTCTTCACCAGCGGAGCCTGGTGGGCGTTCTTCTTCCCGGGCGTGACCATCATGCTCTCGGTCCTCGGGTTCAACTTGGTCGGCGACGCCCTGCGCGACGCCCTGGATCCACGTCTGCGGACCTGAAAGGGCGGGGGAGACTTCGAGGGGGTGGCGGCTGACCGTTCTGGCGGCGCTCCTGGGAGTCGTGGACGCCCTCTACGCCTACCTGTCGCAGAACCTCCTCGGGGAGGGGCTGCGCGACACCCTCGCTCGGCAGGCCTCGAGCCGACGCGAGGGCCTCTTCGCACGCGCCAGATGAGGGGAGGGAAGCGAATCGCGACGCATTTTTCATATTGAACTGCGCGGAACGCGGTGTTAGACTGGCGCTCAATTTTCTGCAGCCTTAGGAAGGATCACCCATGGAGCAGAGCGCGGCAAGCCGGAACGGTATCCTGCTAGAGGTCCAAGACCTGCAGACCCACTTCATCACCGACGCCGGAACGGTGCGGGCGGTGGATGGGGTCACGCTCACGGTCCGGAAGGGCGAGACCCTGGGGATCGTGGGGGAGTCCGGGTGCGGCAAGAGCGTCACGGCGTTGTCCGTGCTGCGCCTGATCCCCAACCCGCCCGGACGCATCGTCGGCGGCAAGATTCTCCTGGAAGGCCGCAACCTCCTGGAGCTTCCCGAAGGAGAGATGCGCAAGGTGCGCGGCGCTTCCATCTCGATGATCTTTCAGGAGCCGATGACCTCGTTGAACCCGGTGTTCACGGTGGGCGACCAGATCGCCGAGGGCATCCGCCTCCACCAGCGGTTATCCAAACGCGATTCCTGGGACAAAGCCATCGAGATGATGCGGCTGGTGCGCATGGCCGACTCCGAGCGGCGGGTCAAGGAGTACCCGCACCAGATGTCGGGCGGGATGCGGCAGCGCGTGATGATCGCCATGGCGCTCTCCTGCAATCCGCACCTCCTCATCGCCGACGAGCCCACCACCGCCCTGGACGTGACCATCCAGGCCCAGATCCTGGATCTCCTGAGCCAGCTCAAGTCCAAGCTGGGTATGGCGGTCATGCTCATCACCCACGACCTCGGGGTGGTGGCGGACACGGCGCGGCGGGTGATGGTGATGTACGCGGGTAGCGTGGTAGAGGAGGCGCCGGTCCTCGAATTGTTCTCGAATCCGAAACACCCCTACACCCAGGGACTCCTGAACTCGATCCCGCGCATCGAGAAGTCGGAGCGACGCCCGCGCCTCCAGGCGATTCCCGGGATGGTTCCCGATCTCCTGGACCTGCCGCGGGGCTGCAAGTTTCAGGCGCGGTGCAGTAAAGTGTTCGACGCGTGTCGGGGCGAGGAGCCAAAGCTCAAGCAGGTGGCGCCTGACCACCAGGCGCGCTGCTATCTGTACTAAGTGAAGGAAAGCTGCATGGCCAACGAAAAGTTGCTCCAGGTCCGGAATCTGAAGAAGCACTTCGCGCTCAAGCGGGGGTTCTTCTGGGGGGAGGCCGCCAAGGTTCACGCCGTGGACGGGGTCAGCTTCGACCTGCTACGCGGCGAGACGCTGGGCCTGGTGGGAGAGTCCGGCTGCGGAAAGTCCACCACCGGCCGCCTGATCCTCCGCCTGATCGAACCTACCGCGGGCGAGGTGACCTTCGAGGGCACCTCGATTTTCCAGGCCGGCAAGAAGGACATGCGCGCGCTCCGGCAGCGCATGCAGATCATCTTCCAGGACCCGTACTCGTCGCTGAATCCCCGCATGACCGTCGAGCAGATCGTGGGGGAGGGGATCGTCATCCACAAACTCTGCCGGACCCGCGCGGAGCGGCGGGAGCGCGTGGCGGATCTCCTCCAGAAGGTCGGGCTGAGTCCCGAGCAGATGCACCGCTACCCGCACGAGTTCAGCGGTGGACAGCGCCAGCGCGTGGGGATCGCCCGGGCGCTGGCCGTCAACCCCAAGCTGATCATCGCCGACGAGCCCATCTCGGCCCTGGACGTCT
>JBGPQZ010000039.1:0-15046 GCA_041489335.1 Methylomirabilia bacterium | reverse complement strand
TCCCCCAACGTCCACGGGGTCGGCACCCTCAGTTTCGTAACGAGGCTACACCTGGGTTCGCTGCACGCTACGGCCTGTGCGGTTGCGCGCGTCCTTCGGGGACACGCTCGTCAGGGAACTCAGCACTTCCGGTTACCCGGGGCACCCACGGCGTGGGTCCCCTCCCTCAAGCTACCTGGGCGGACTGCCAAGTCCCAGGGCCGGACTTCCACCGGCAAGTCCTACGGTATCCACGGCATACGGACGTTGCACGGTTATCACGGTTGTTTGGTGGGATGCGGACCGGAAGGGGCGACGGCCCAGGCCGGGCGAGGCCAGACGAAGGGGAATGGCCGGGAAGGGCGACGGCCCAGGCCGCAGCGGTGCGACGACACGAGCGCCGCGACGGCGGGCGGAGACAGCAAAGTTCGTTCAGCGTCAGGGCAGCCTGTCGAGGATCGCTCGAGTTGCCTGTTGCACGATGGCTGGAACGCTCGCGCGACCATCAATAATCACATCGGCATGTTCGGGAACTCTCTGCTGCTGGATCTCCAGTGCGTCTCGAACGACTGCCAGGTAATTCTCAAGGTAGTGGTCCAGCCAGGTGATGCAGTCCTTGTGCTTCTCCGGTCCATATTCCGTGAGAAAGTCTCTGGTGAACTCCTTCAATTTGCGGGCCAGGGCAATATCCAGCGGGAGGTCTATCCAGATGAGAAGGTCGATATACCCAGCCGTATCTCGGTGCTCCTTCCCAAGGGGCATCTCGAAAATAATATACTTTCTTGGGGCAATTTCCCTGCCCGTCAATGGCTCCATGACGGAGGTCCCGCGCTTCAGCATCTCCAGGTCTCGCGACAGCTCGGGAACGCGGAACTCGTTGATGTCGGCCCCGTTCTCGATCCACCGCTTGAGATCCTGCACAGGCTTGGCCGTTGCCTTTTCATAGCAATCGTAATGAATCGTGGTCGCGTCACCCAGTTCGTGCGCGACGGCTCTTACGACAGATGTCTTGCCGCCGCCGATGGGCGCCGCGACTGCAACGACATACGACATGGTGCTCTCCTGTCAAGCGTCCAATGGTGATGTCCCATCGCGTCTGCTGCCAGGGGGTCAGTCGGGCGCCCCCCTTCCGCGAGACGCCCGCACCCGATCTACTCCCCGTGGCGGGCGGGGGCCTGCCAGGCGGGTCCCTGGATGAAGGCGCCGCCGTCCACCCTGAGGACGGTCCCGACGATGTAGGCGGCCGCGTCCGAGGCCAGGAAGGCCGCCGCGCGTCCCATGTCTTCGGGGGTGGCCAGCCGGCCCAAAGGAAACTTCTTGCCCTCGCGATACAGGGCCTCGTCGGTATACCAGGTGCGCTCGCCGGGGGTGTCGGTCCAGCCCGGCTCGATCAGGTTCACCCGGATGCCATGCCACATCAGCTCGTTGGCGGCGGACAGCATCATCTGGTGGGCGCCGGCCTTGGCGGTGTTGTAGTCGATGGCCCCCTTGAACGGCAGGTGTGCGTGCGGGGAGGAGACATAGATAATGACGCCCTTGGTCTTTCGCTCGACCATCTGGCGGGCGACGAGTTGCACGACGTGAAAGGTCCCGAAGATGCCGACCTCGATCGTCCGGCGGAGGTCCTCCACCCGCGTCTCCAGGATCGTCTGGCGGACGCTGGTCACGGCGTTGGCCACAAGGATGTCGATCGGCCCCAGGCCCTCGGCGCACGCGGCGACCATGGCCTCGACGGCGGCCCGGTCGGCCACGTCAGCCTGCACCGCCATCGCGCGGCGACCCATTCCCTGGATGCCAGCGACCACCTCGGCGCTCGCCGGCCCCGGACTCCGGTAGTTCAGGCAGACGTCGGCGCCGGCCCGGGCCAGCTCCGTTGCCACGCCCCGACCGATGCCGCGCGCGCCGCCGGTCACCAGGGCAACCTTCCCGGAGAGTCCCATGCGACTGTCCTCCTCACCGGCAGGGAAAGTAGATGAAGCGCTCCCCGCGCGCCATGTAGTGACAGGGCTGCTCGGGGTGGAAGCGAGCGAGGTACTCGAAGAGGTACGGGTCGATGCCGACCGTCCGCGCCTGCCCCTTGAGCACGAAGGAGAGCTGGCCGAGCCACCAGGGGGCGATGGCGCCGGCCGGTACGGCCGTGGCTCGAATCTCTGCGGCGATGTCGCGCACCGCAAGCCCTTTCATGCCTAGTGCAAATGCATTCGCACTTGCCAGACACGCATTTTGGAGCCGCTGCATTCCGCGCCCCTCTCCCTTGCCCTCTCCCCGCCTGCGGGGAGAGGGTTGGGTGAGGGGTTCCGAATCAAATCAGATCACCAGGATGTCGGGCCGGAGGACAATCTCCCCTGCCACGTCCACCGCGAGGGTGGGAAAGGCGCCGGTCTGAGTGAGGATCTCCACACCAGCCGCGGTGACCAGGATCGTGTCCTCGGACTTGGCCCCGGGAACCGAGGGATTCCAGGCGAAGGCCTGGTCGGGGGCGACGATCTCGGTGGACGCCGCGGTGGCGAAGTACTCGCGCCCGCGGTAGCCGATCAGGCCCCCCTGGTGGTGGTGCATCCACTGGTCGGCGAACCCCGTGGCCGCATACGCCTCGAGCGCCCGCGCGAAGATCCCCCCCACCGGCGCGCCGGGCCGGGTCGCGGCGATCAGGCTGGCGTCGATGGCCGCCACGGCGCGATGCCGCTTGCGGAGGTCCGGATCCGGCTCCCCGATATGGACCAGGCGCGTGCAGGCCGAGATCAGCCCGTGCCGGCGGGCACAGAGCACCAGCATGGCGTAGCGCTCGACTCGTTTTCCCGTCGGCAGCGGATGGCGGCGACTGTACACCCGCTCGTCGCTCGCCACCAGGATCAGCACGGGGTCGAGCCCCCGGCCGTAGGTCTCGTCGGCCACCAGGCCGGCCACCTGGAACTCGGTCTGCCCGGCGCGGACGCGGCGGCCGGCCGCCTCCAGCGCCTCGCCCGATTGCCGGCAGACCTCCCGGTAGCGCGCCTGGTCGCCCGCGGAGAGCGTCCAGCGTAAGGGGCCGACCGCCACCTCGACCGCGGGGTCCAGATCGCTGGCAACCGGTGCGCCCCCGGCGATCTCCCGCGCCAGGTCAAGCAGCCCGCGCTGCTCGTTCCAGCGGGCGTGACGGACCGTGAGATCGATGCCCGCCATCTCCTCGTCCAGGAGCCGCTCTGCCTCGATGTTGTTCGTGACGAGATAGGTTGCGTCGGGGACAAGGAGAATTCCGCCGCAGGACTCCTCGCTGGCCAGGAGGATGTGTCCGCGGCCGCCGGTGAGCCAGGCGACATTCGTCTGCGTCCCGAGGAGCAGATGCATGAGCCCGCGCTCCGCCATTCGCCGTCGCAGCAGCTCGAGCTTATCCTGAAAATCGTCGTGGGCCATCGCCTTCCCCCCAGGCGGCCTCGCCTCCGGCTCCGGCCGAAAGATGCCCGCTTCGAGCAGGTAGAGCATCGCCCGATTCTCCGGACGTGTCAAGGAGGGGCGGCGCGTTTTCTCTTCCGCGCGGCCGCGGTTCCTGCTACCGTCACCCGGTTCCGGTCCGCCGGACCGGAGGGAATCCACGCAGATCGCCCGCACCGACACCGGTGCGGCCACGCAGGAGGAACCATGGACGGTGTGGCGCACTTCAGTTTCAGCGTGAGCAACCTGAAGCGGTCGCTCGAGTTCTATCGGGGGGTCCTCGGCCTGGAGCTGATCGGCGTGATGGAGCGCACGGGGGAGGACATCTCGCGGATCGTGGGCTTCCCGGACGCCCACCTGGAGATCGCCTTCCTGCGGCTGCCGGACAGCGGCGGCATCACGCTGGAGCTGATCGAATACGTTTCGCCCCGCGGGTCCCGGATCGACACGCGGTCCTGCAATCCGGGCGTGGGCCACCTGTGCTTCAGGGTGAACGACCTGCTATCGGCCTACGCGGAATTCCGGCAGAAGGGCGTTCGCTTCTTCTCGGAGCCGGTCGAGATCGTCACGGGCATGAACACAGGCGCCCGCACCGTCTACTTCACGGATCCGGACGGCATTCCCCTGGAGATGTTCCAGCCCCCCAAGCCCTGACGGCCAGGCCCCCATGGGGGCAAGATGTCGGCCGCACCAGCACGTGCGCCTTTGTCATGGTTGTCTCCTTTGTCTGCCGTCTGCCTCTGTAGCCCCCCTTCAAGGCCGGCGGCGCGAGGGATTTCTCCAATCCCACGAAAGGATGCTCCGGGCCAGTGCCAAGAACTATCGCTGCAATCGAGGCGGGTGTCAAGGCAGAGCCCAGGGGCGGCAGCCTTCGGAGCGCGCTCTTCAGGAGCCCGCCGGACGTGCCCAGGGCGGCATACTATCGGCTTGCGCCCCGCATCGCCTGCTGTTATACGTGAAGCGCGCAGGGATCGCCCTCGCATTGCCGACAGGGTTTCTCACCGGATCACAAAAGGGGGGGCTGGAGAAGAAGCGATGCCGACTCTCGCGGGAGTCGGTCTTTTTGTTGAAGGCGGTACAGAAGGATCGGGGGATATCGCATGCGCTATCTCTCGCTGTCGAGTCTTCGCGTCCGCCTGGTGCTCCTCGTCTTCGCATCGATTGCCCCGGCGGTGGCGCTCATCCTGTATGGCGCGGCCGAGCAGCGGGGATACGCCGCCGTTGCCGCACAAGAGAACGCCGTCCGGCTGGCCCGGGAGATTGCCGCCGACCATGAACAGTTGCTCGACGGTGCGCGCCAGCTCCTGACCGGCTTGGCGCAAGTCCCCGCCGTTCGTACCCTCGACGTCAAAGCGTGTAACGCACTCTTCGCCGACCTTCTCCGGCAGTTCCCGCTCTACACGAACCTGACCGCGGCGACGCCGACCGGCGCCATGTTCTGCAGCGGCGTCCCGCTCCGCGCGTCAGCGGATCTATCGGACCGGTCCGACGTTCAGGAGACGCTGAATCGGCGGGGATTCACGGTCAGCGGCCATTCGACCGATCTCTTCACGGGCAAGACCAACCTCGTGGTCGGCTATCCCGTACTCGATTCCTCCGGCGTTGCGCGCGCGCTTCTGTTCGCCGGGCTGGACCTGTCGTGGGTCGGTCCCCACGTTGCGGCCGAGCTGCCCGAAGGATCCACCATCACCCTGATTGACCGAACCGGCACGATTCTGTCGCGTCATCCCAAAGGGGACCGGTGGGTCGGACGGATGCTACCGGATGCCCCGATCATCCAGTTCGCGCTGGCGCGCAAAGGCGAAGGCTTGGCGGAGTTGCCAGGGTTGGACGGGATTCGCCGACTCCACGCGATCAAACCGTTGCGGGGATTCCCCGAGGAACGGATCGCATGCATCGTCGGCATCCCGCTGTCGCTCGCCTTCGCCGAGGTGGATCGAGTGCTGCGCCGCAGCATGATCTGGCTGGCAATCGTCACGGCGCTGACGTTGCTGGCCGCATGGGGCGGTGCCGGCCTGGCCATTCTCCGCCCCATGCAGACGCTTCTCGGTATGACCCAGCGTCTGCGCGAGGGAGACCTGAGTGCACGCAGCAACCTGTCGGCCGGCCAGGGGGAACTGACCCAGTTGGGGCGCGCCTTCGACGAAATGGCCGCATCCCTGGAAGCGCACCAGGTCGAGGCGCAGCGCATGGCGGAGGCCCTCCGGGAATCCAACAGCACCCTTCGAGCGATGATCCAGGCATCGCCGCTGGCAATCGTCGCCCTCGATGACAACGAGAAGGTCACGATGTGGAATCCGGCCGCCCAGCGCATGTTCGGCTGGAGCGAAGAGGAGGTGTTGGGCCAATCGCCGCCCTACGTGTCGGAAGACAAGCAAGAGGTATTCCGCGCTCTGCAAGAGACGGAACTCGCGGGGAAGATCAGAGCCGGGTTGGAGCTGCGTCACCGAAGAAGAGACGGCTCGATGATCGACGTGAGCCTTTCGGCGGCCCCGATCCGCGACGCCGCAGGCGAGAGGGTCGGCACCCTCGGCCTCCTCGAGGACATCACCGATCGCAAACGGGCGGAGGCTGCGCTGCTCAAGCGGACGCACCAGCTCGAGGCCGTCCGCCTCGTCGGGGCCGAGATGACCCGCGAGCTGGATCTCTCCGCCCTTCTCGCGCTCATCGCAAAGCGCGCGCGCACCCTCCTGGATGCCGAGGCCTGCACGGTTCGGCTCCTGGATCCGGAGCGGCAGGTGCTGCTCCCCTCGGCCTGGGATGGCGAGAGCGTGCTGGCAGTGCAAGGCTTTGTCCTTCGGATTGGCGAAGGGGTAATCGGCGAGTGCGCCAGGCGCCGCGAGGGGATCATCATCAACGACTACCGGGCGTGTGCGTTTGCCCACCCATACGTGACCCAGCACCTCCCGAACCGTACGGCCCTCGCCCACCCGCTGCTCTACCGCGACCGGCTCCTGGGGGCCATCGGCGCCCATCGCAACCCCCCACATCGCCCATTTACCCAGCGCGACCTGGATCTCCTCCGGCTATTCGCCAACCACGCGGCGATCGCCATCGAAAACGCCCGGCTCTTCGAGCAGGTGCGGACAGGACAGGAGGAGTTGTGGCGCCTCACCCAGCGTCTCGTCTCGGCGCAGGAGGAGGAGCGCCGCCGTCTCTCGCGCGAACTGCACGACGAGGCCGGCCAGGCGCTGGCCGCTCTCCGGATCGGCCTGGGTCTGATCCGCGGAGATCTGCCGGCCGAGGCGGAGTCTCTCCGGCAGCGCCTGAACGAGGCCCTGGCGCTGGCCGACGCGACCACGGATCAGATTCGCCGACTGGCCCAGGCCCTGCGCCCTCCGGCGCTGGACACGCTTGGCCTCGACGCCACGCTGGAGGGATGCTGCCGCGTCTTCGCCGGCCAGACGGGCCTCACGATCGAGTACGCGGGCAAGGCGCTGCCCGGCCTGCCGGATCCGATCAGCATTCATCTCTACCGGTGTTTGCAGGAAGCGCTGACCAACGTCAGCAGGCATGCCCATGCCCGTCGGGTCCGCGCGGCCCTGGGTCATGACGGCGAGACGATCACCCTGACGGTCGAGGACGACGGGGTCGGATTCGATCCGGCCACATTCTCCGCTTCATCCCCGCACGCGGGGATAGGATTGACCGGGATGCGAGAGCGGCTCGACTTGTTGCACGGGCGGCTGGAGCTCGCGTCCCGGCCGGGGCGGGGCACTCGCCTCACCGCGATGGTGCCATGGAGGGAGACGGAATGATCCGGGCCGTGATCGCCGATGACCATCACCTGGTGCGGCAGGGCATCCGGGCGCTCCTGGAGAAGGCCGGGGATATCGAGGTGGTCGGCGAGGCGGCCGACGGCCAGCAGGCGATCGAGCTGGTTCAGCACCTCCTCCCGGACGTGCTCGTGATCGACATTGCGATGCCGCGCCTGAATGGCGTGGAGGCCGTCGCTCGCATTCGGGCGCTCGGCGTGAAGACGCGGGCGCTCATCCTCTCCATGTACTCCGACGAGACCCTGGTCCGACAGGCGTTGCGCAACGGGGCCAGCGGATACCTCCTCAAGCGCGCGATTTCCGAGGAACTCCTCTTGGCTGTTCGTGCCGTCAGTCGCGGCGAGGCGTTCCTCAGCCCGGAGGTGTCCGGTCCCTTGCTGGCGAAGCTTCTCGACGGGCAGCCGGATTCCGCGGACGCGGACCCGCTGAGCCGGCTCACCCCGCGCGAGCGCGAGGTGCTGCAGCTCGTCGCCGAGGGGAACACGAACGGTGAAATTGCCCAGAGCCTGAACCTCAGCGAGAAGACCGTCGAGAAGCATCGGGCCAGCCTGATGGCCAAGCTCTGCCTGCACGACACGGCGGGACTGGTTCGGGCCGCGATCAGACTCGGGCTGATCCGTCTCGATTCGTAGGATTCGAGGATCGATCGGCGTCAAGGACCCCATCTCTGGGGTCCTTTTTTTGTAAAAGGTGGGTGAAGACCCCATGGACAAGCAGTCCTTTCGTGGGATGCTAAAAAACAGGGCCCATGCGGCTTGAATCAAGCGGCTCCACTGAAGCTGCCGCAGTCCATCGGGGGATCGCGATGCCAATCGACGCCAAGAACCCGTTCCATGCGGTCCAAAAGACGCGTGCCTCACTCCAGATCGTGGACCAGGCCCGGGACCTGATTACCAGGGGGGACCTGAAGCCTGGGGATCGCCTTCCGTCCGAGCGGAAACTGGTAGAGATTCTCGGCGTCGGGCGGACGACGGTCCGGGAGGCGCTCCGGACCATGGAATCCCTGGGGCTCGTCGAGGTGCGTCCCGGGGAGGGCACGTTCCTGGCGGACCCCACGGCGCGCCGGCGTCCCGAACTGCTCGGCACCGACGGCGTTGATTCCTGGAGGAGGACGCCGCCTTCCACTTCCTGATTGCGAAGGCCACGGGGAATCCGACCCTCGTTCGCCTCATAGAGAGCCTCACGCATTCGCTGGGGGTGACCCGCGCCGCCGTGCTCCAGCGCAACGGTCGTTCGGCGCGGTCCCTGAAACAGAACCAGGGGATCCTGCAGGCCATTGAGAGTCGGAACTCGGCGCTGGCCGTGCGCCGAATGCACGCCCACATTCGGAGTCTCGATCGTCTGGTATTCGCAGCAGAGCAACAGTCCCTTGAGGAGGCGCGAACCTCAACGGCGCCCTCGCCAGAGGGAGGGATCCCCGTAGTCGCAGGGGTTGTTTCGTACCTCTCCCGGTCTCCCTCCCCCGCGAGCCGCTCGCGCCCACCGTCCGCGCTACTCCACGCCGCATTGTCTTGTGTGTTGCGGAAGGGGGCACGCCGCGCCCCGGGGCGAGGGTGTGGCCGGGTTCGGCGCCGGCCCAGATTTGACTTCCCGCGCGGCTGCCGTTATCCTCACGATCGTGAACACCCTCTCCGACACCTCCCGCTTCCGGCGCAGCGAGGACTTCGTCGCCAGGAACATCGCCGGCGAGACCGTGCTCGTTCCGATCCGCCAGCGGCTCGGCGATCTGGAGTCCATCTACACGCTGAACGAAGTGGCGACGTTCATCTGGGAGCGGCTGGCAGAACCGAGCACGGTCGGGCAACTCGCTGCGGCTCTTGACGAGGCGTTCGACGGTAGGCCGGCGGAAGTCCGCCGTGACGTGGAGGAATTCCTGGGACAACTGCTCGCGCTTCAGGCAGTCAAGCCTGTCGCCTTTCCGCCCGACGCATCCGATCCCACACTTCCACGATAATCCCCTCTACGAACGAGGCGGCGGCGCGGGTCCGACCACAAAGACGCATCTTCACCCCGTCCAGTTGTCGCACCGCGCCTCCCCGCACCCGCGCCACGACCCGTCCCACCAGGTCGTCAGGGGAGAGCGGCACATCGAGGCGGCGCGCGTTGTCGCCCTTGGTGAGCAGCCGCCAGCCGTTCCTCGCCGGCCACCAGCCCACCAGCCGGTGGATGATCGGCCCGGCCCCTCCCGTCCGCATCACGATATCGCCGATTCGCGTCTCGGCTGCCGTCGCCGGGGCCAGTTGAATTCGATCCCCATCGAGGAGCGTGGGATGCATGCTCGTTCCGTGGATGGTCATCTCTGCCACCGTCCCATCGGAAGCAAGGTCACGGAGCAAGGGAGCTAGGAGTTCTGGGCGAAACCCCTTGGGGGCGTCCATCAGGCCGCCCCCGCCTGGACCCATTCCACCGCCCGCTGATCCGGCGGGACCGTCAACCATCCATAAGGTACCCTTCGACAGACCCTGTCCAGCGTGTCCAGTGTGCGCCCCAACCGTTCGGCATCCCACAAGGGCGGGAAGGACTTTGCATAGAGGAGGGCAACCGCCCGGGCCGGCGGGATCTCCTCGAAGGTCACCGGGAATCCCTTTCGGATGAGATAGAGACCTGCCAGCGGGACCGCATCACGACTGACCTCGGGATACTCTCCAGACCACGGCGTGGGGTGAATGAAGACTCCATGCTTCGAGGCCTCCAGAACAACCCGATCGTCATTCAGGATCGCCGCACCGGCGACCTTCCAGAGACGGGCGGCGGTGCTCTTACCCGCGCCGGAAGATCCGACGAACAGAAAGCCTCTTCCTTGCCAGGCGACACCGCAGGCGTGAACGATAACAGCATCGCGGTCCGTCAGGAGGTGGCGGAACAAGAGGTCATCCAAGGGATAGGCGAGGGCGCACCTGGCCGCCAGCCAAGGTGACCGGTCCAAGTCCAATACCAGAGTGCCTGTTTCGCCAGAGGGGTCCAGCGTCACCACCCGATCCACCGGATTGGTTGGATCTTCTTCACCGATGCGGAAGATCCATGAGGCCCCATCCCGGTAGATGCTGGCCAGTTCCCCGACGTGAAAGGCGGGCGAGCCGCCAGGAGCCCCCGAAGGGCCGTGAAGAACTGTGAGTATCAGGTCGGGTTGTGCTGCCGGGCAGACGAACGGAGCATATTCAGGGGCAATCGACCACTTGTCGGGATCGATCGACCCTTCGATGGCAATGGTCGAGGGACCAACCTGAAGCCGAGAATACTGCTGTCGAGAAGCCCCTAAATCGGCGCTCGCCATGGTGACCCCGGAAAGGCAGGGAGGGTCCCGCCCCTCCCATCCTACTCGTCTCACAGAAGGATCACCCGCTTCCTCGCTCACACGTTGCCCTGTCCGTCTGCCTCGGGAAACCCACGTGTGGCTTCGCGTAGGGCGATCCGGGGCCGGGATCAGGATCCCGCACTCGACTTACACCCGCTATTCTTCGGAGGGCATACACCTCTCTTCGTGGTGGTTACTGTCGCCGACTTGCAGCCGGTAGCGGCCTGCATTTCGCCGAGGAGGTCAATTCGTTCGATCACCGGCTTCCGATAGGGGGGCTTCACTTTGACTTCCATGGGTCACCATCCTCCTCACTCCGCGGGAGCGAGAGCGACCGGGGCAAAGGCCTTTGCCCGGGCGTACGTAAGATCGCAGAGAAACGGAACCATGCTCTCGGGATCCCCAGTCTCGATTTGGGCCCAGCCGACGCAATGGTCGCAGGCGGCATTCATTTGGCAGGTGTCGCAGGGAAGGGCCTTCATCCGGGCGCGATTCCGCATCGCGGGGAAGACCTCGGTCCAGCCCTGCCGGAACGAGCCCTCCCGCAGGCTGTACGCCGGCCAGCGGACCAGCATGCAAGGAATCAGGTCGCCGTACGGGTCGATGTGGAAGGAATTGCGATAGGCATTACAATTGAAGAAGGCTGAGGTGGGCTCGACGAGCCGGCTCTTCGCAATCCCCTTTCGAAGTTCGGCCACCCGCTTCGGCTCCTGCCTATCCAGGGCCACAATCTGCTCCGGCCGCAGGCGCACCGCTACGGGACCGGGAGAGCCGTCCACCCGGCAGTTCACCAGCGGATCCCATCGGAATTCCAGCCCATAGCTCGCCGCCAGAGCGCCCATTCGATCCACGTCGGAATAGTTGAGCGTCATCGGGACGGTCTTGAGACACAGACGAACCTTCCTATCCAGGAGCAACTCAATTCCCTGAATGCAGCGTCGGTAAGAACCCGGAACGCCCGTGACACGCTCATACACCGCAGGCGTGCTTCCACCGATTGTGATCTCCACTTTCAGGGGTGGCCACTCCTCGAACAAGTCGGCGGTCCGGTGGGTGATCAGGGTGCCATTGGTGAAGACGACCGCGAGGAGTCCCTTCTTCTTCATGTGGAGATAGATCGTTGCGAAGTCGGGTCGGAGCAGGGGCTCCCCACCTGTCAGAAGCATCCCCAGGCAGCCCAGGTCCACTATCTCGTCAGTAATGCGGAGGATCTCGGCCGTCGTGAGTTCCCGCTGCTTCACCCGTCGGTCGCCGCTCGGCTCATTCACGTAGCAGTGGGCACAGCGCAGGTTACAGCGGAAGGTCAGCTCGATGCTGCCCTCCAAGGGCGTGCGCTCTGCAGACACCCGGGGCCAGATCCGGTCTTCAAAGGTGGAATAAGGGATCCCGCGGAAGGAGTTGCAGGATGTGTGATCGCTCAAGCGGGAATCCCCCTGGAAATCGAGTGACAAGGCGATCGACCAAGGACTCCTCGGCCAGTGCCCAACTAGCTTGCACACGCCCAGCATGACGTGCCGCCGGAACCGGTGTCAAGAGGAAACGCGGCCGTGAAATCGGGGCTCCACCGCAGGTGTCGTCAGGCAACGAGCGGCAGAAGCACCGTGAATGTGCTCCCCTCCCCCGGGGTGCTCCGGACCGTGATCGTGCCCCCGTGGGCAAGCGCGATGGTCTTGGCGATGCACAGACCCAGGCCGGTGCCGCCCGCCTCGCGCGAGCGGGTCTGGTCCGCGCGGTAGAACCGATCGAAGACGCGCGGCAGCGCCTCGGCCGGAATTCCGACGCCGGTGTCGCTGACGGCGATCTCGGCCCACGCCGGCAATTGCGGATTGCGGATTGCGGATTGCGGATTTGGCTCGGAGACTTCATCTCGCAGAGCTCTCAGGGCGAGCCGCACCTCGCCGCCGGACGGCGTGTACTTCACGGCGTTGTCCACCAGGTTGAGCAGCACCTGCCTGAGCCGCTGCCCGTCGCCCTGCACGATCAACGGCTCCAGGCCCTGAATGGCGACCCGCACGTCGCGGGCGCGCCCCAGCACCTCGCCCTGGCGCGCGACCTCCTCCACCAGCCGATCCAGCTCGACCGGCTCCGCGTCCAGCCGCAGGGCCCCGGCGTCGGCCCGGGACAGCAGGAGCAGATCATCCACGAGGCGGGCCATCTGCTCGACCTCTTCCAGGCCGCTCTGGAGGACCCGCTGATATTCCGCAGGATCGCGGGCGCTCTTCAGGGCCACCTCGATCTCGCCCCGGAGGACCGTGAGCGGCGTCCTGAGCTCATGGGAGGCGTCGGCCGAGAATCGTCGCACCTGGGCGAAGCTCGTCTCCAAGCGCGAGAGCATCTCGTTGAGCGTCCGGGCCAGCCGGCCCAACTCGTCGTTGACCTCGGCCCCCGTCAGGCGCTCGCCGAGCTGCTCGGCTTCGATGCGGCGCGCGGTCTGGGTAATCTGGTCCACCGGCCTGAGGGCTCGTCGCGCCAGGAGCCATCCGCCGCTCCCCGCCAGGGCGAGGGTCAGCGGGAGCAGGATGGCCAGCGCCCACAAGAAGCCCCGACGCGCCCGCTGCAGCGCCTCCAGCGACATGCCGACCTGGAGGACGTTCGTCAGACGCCCCTGCAGCATGATGGGGAACGTCAGCACGCGGAGCGCGTACTCTCCCGTCCCCGGCACCGTCTCGAAGGTGGCGAAGCCCTCGGCGGCGTTCCGGAGCGCCTTCGGGCTGATGTTGGGGGGCTCGCCCCGGAATCGAGGCAGGCGGGGGTCCAGGTGGCCGCGCGGGTCCAGGAACTGGAAGAAGCGGTTCGTGAATCCGGGGCCGTAGAATCGGCGCAGGAGCTCATCCACGTCGGGCGGGACGATGATCGCGGCGGTGGGAGGGGCGGACCGGACGATGGCCTTGGCGACGCTCTCCAGCGTGGAGTCCACGTCCCGCCACAGGCTGAGCATCAGGAGCCCGTAGGCCACGGCCGCCAGGACCAGGAGCGTGGCCGCCAGGATGCCCGTGTACCACAGCGTGAGCCGCGCCCGAATCGACAATCGTTTCATACAGGACCCGAAGAGAACCACAGATTACACAGATCTCTTACTCCGCCTTGAGGGTGTAGCCGACGCCGCGCACGGTGTGGATGAGCTTGGGCGTGTGGCCGGCGTCGATCTTCTTCCGCAGGTAGTTCACGTAGACGTCGATCACGTTGGTGCCGGCGTCGAACGAGTAGTCCCAGACGTGCTCGGTGATCGCCGTCCGGGTGAGAACCCGGCCGGCGTTGCGCATCAGGTACTCCAGGAGGGCGAATTCCCGGTTGGTGAGCGTTACCCGCTCGTCCCCGCGCACAACCGTCCGCGTCGCCGGGTCCAGCGTGAGGTCGGCCACCTGGAGCTTCGCGGCCTGCGCCCCCGGGCCGCGGCGAAGCAGCGCCCGCACGCGGGCCAGCAGCTCCGCGAAGGCGAACGGCTTGGTCAGGTAGTCGTCCGCCCCCGCGTCGAGGCCCTGTACCTTGTCCTCGATCGCATCCCGGGCGGTGAGGAGCAGGACCGGTGTCGCCACCTTGGCCTGCCGGAGCTCCCGGAGTACCTGGAATCCGGGCTTCGCCGGCAACATCACGTCCAGGACGATCGCGTCGTGCAGGCGGTCGAGCCCCATGGCGAGGCCCGTCTCGCCGTCTCCCGCCACGTCCACGGCGTAGCCTTCCTCTTCCAGCCCCTTCTGGATGAAGCTGGCCACCTTCTTGTCGTCTTCCACCAGCAGGATGCGCATACCATCCCCGACCGAGATTATCCGCAGATTACGCAGAGTTCACAGATTATTCCGGAAACGTTCCCCTCCGTGGAATCTGCGGATCCATCCCTTCCGGTCACCGTCGGCGGCGGGGCTTCTCGTAGTTCACGGTCACGACCGTGTGGATCCCGCCCCGGACGTAGAAGTCCCCCACCACCGTCATCTGGCGGGGCCGGGTGGCCTTGACCAGATCGCCCAGAATCCGATTGGTCACCGCCTCGTGGAAGTGGCCCTCGCTGCGGAACGACCAGAGGTAGAGCTTCAGCGACTTCAGTTCCACGCAGAGGCG
Source organism: Methylomirabilia bacterium (assembly GCA_041489335.1). Lineage (GTDB taxonomy): Bacteria > Methylomirabilota > Methylomirabilia > Methylomirabilales > 2-02-FULL-66-22 > 2-02-FULL-66-22. Next base: position 529 of record JBGPQZ010000039.1, on the reverse strand, counting down.
ATCCGGGAGGTAGCTGATGCGAAGCGTGGCGAAGTCCGGCTGCCCCGTCATCGGGCAGAGGCAGGTGAACTCCCGGCACTCGAAGCTGATCTCGTAGTCCCGCTCCGGGTTCGGGTTCGGAAAGGTCTTGAGCTCTTTGGAGGGCTGTGTCGGCATAGGCCACTTCCTTTTTGGTCAAGAGAAGGATCGCGGGGAGGCTGCCGGTAAGGATACACCGCCGATCCCGCGTCAGCAACCGATTGTCCGGCCGGTGGATCCCCATCCGCGCCGCCCCTTCAAAGTCGGTTGCCCGGCCGACCGGTTTCAGCGTATGATGCGCTCGACCGGAACGACGCACGCGCCCACCTGCGATCCCTCGGGAGGGGCAAGCGGAGCGCGGCAGTCATCTGCTCCCTGGCCTCGGACGAGGCCGGCTTCCTGACCGGCGTCGTTTCCGACGTCTCGGGCGGTCGGTCCGACTATTGAATCCGGCCCGTGCGGGCCATAGCAGCGCTCCAGGGGTCGCACGCCCGGTCACGGCGGAACCTGG
>JBGPQZ010000038.1:0-15057 GCA_041489335.1 Methylomirabilia bacterium | reverse complement strand
GACCGTCCGATTCTAACCCTCACCCCTCCCCTCTCCCACTCGTGGGAGAGGGTGGTCGAAGACCGGGTGAGGGGATAAGGCACACCGTGAGCCTGGAACTCTTCCCCCGCGAATCGTCCGCGCCGCGCAAGAGCGGACCGCTGGCCGACCGGATGCGCCCCCGCACCCTGGAGGAGGTCGTCGGCCAGACTCACCTCCTGGGCCCGGGCAAGATCCTGCGCGTCACCCTCATGCAGGGCGAGATCCCGTCCCTCATCCTCTGGGGCCCGCCCGGCACCGGCAAGACCTCCCTGGCCATGCTCGTCGCAGCCCACGTCAAGGCGGTCTTCATCTCTTTTTCGGCCGTCACGTCGGGGATCAAGGAGATCAAGGAGGTCATCGCCGAGGCCGGGCGGAGACTGCGCGGCGGGGGCCAGCGCACGGTCCTCTTCGTGGACGAGATTCACCGCTTCAACAAGGCGCAGCAGGACGCCTTCCTCCCCCACGTCGAGCGGGGCACCATCACCCTGATCGGCGCCACCACCGAGAATCCCTCTTTCGAGGTGATCGCGCCGCTCCTCTCCCGGGCCAAGGTCCTGGTCCTGCAGCCGCTCACCGATCCGGAGATCCGGGCGATCGTTGAGCGCGCCCTCCAGGACGTGGAGCGGGGGTTGGGGCGCAGCAGCCTGCGGATGGCGGCGGAGGCCATGGAAGCCATCGTCCGCTGGGCCAACGGAGACGCGCGCGCGGCCCTGAACCTGCTGGAGCTGGCGGCCCGCCTGGCGGCGGCGTCCCCCGACCCGGGGCAGATCACCGCCGCGATCGTCGAGGAGGCCGCCCAGAAGCGGAGCCTCCTCTACGACAAGGCCGGCGAGGAGCACTACAACCTCATCTCGGCCCTGCACAAGAGCCTGCGCGGGAGCGACCCGGACGCCGCCCTCTACTGGCTGGCCCGGATGCTCGCCTCGGGCGAGGACCCGCTCTACCTTGCGCGGCGCCTGATCCGTTTCGCCTCCGAGGACGTCGGCAACGCCGACCCGCAGGCCCTCTCGCTCGCCGTGGCGGCCAAGGACGCGTATCACTTCCTGGGGAGCCCCGAGGGAGAGCTGGCCCTGGCCCAGTGCGTGACCTATCTCGCCACGGCGCCCAAGTCCAACGCGGTCTACATCGCCTTCGGCGAGGCGCAGGCAGACGTGGCCTCGGCCCCCGCCGAGCCCGTGCCGCTCCACATCCGGAACGCGCCCACGCCCCTCATGGGCGAGCTGGGCTACGGCAAGGACTACAAGTACGCGCACGACTACGAGGACGCGCACGTGGAGCAGGACTACCTCCCGGAGCGGCTGCGGGGACGCACCTACTACCGGCCCACGGGTCGCGGCCTGGAGGCGGACATCCAGAAGCGGCTCCGCGCCTGGCGGCGGAAGGCCTGAGGTCGCAATTTTTTTTGCCTTGCGCTTTTCGGGCGCGTCTGGTAAAGCGTCCCGTATCGGGTTGTTTTGCTCGTGCAGCGTCGTATGTGTGAACAGCGAACAGGAGGGTGATCCCATGACAAAGGCCGAGATGGTTGGACGAATGGCCAAGGACGCCAAGATCACCAAGAAGGCAGCCGAGGCAACCCTGGACTCATTCATCTGCTGCGTGCGCGACGCCCTGAAGAAGGGCAAGCGCCTGAGCCTGGTCGGCTTCGGGACCTTCTCGGTGGGCCGCCGGGCCGCCCGGAACGGCCGCAATCCCCAGACGGGCGAGGCCATCAAGATCAAGGCCTCGAAGAATGTCCGCTTCAAGGCGGGCAAGGCCTTGAAGGACGCCGTCCGCTAGGCCAACATTCACCCGCAGATTCTCACCAAAGAACGAACGCCCTGGGCGAATTGCCCAGGGCGTTCGTGGTGTTCGGTATCCACAGATTACTGCAGGGTCTTCCCCAGCACCTCCAGGGTTCGCTCGACGCCGGCGCGGTCCACATCCTTGTGGGTCACCATCCGGATGCGCTCCTGGTTGATGTTGAAGCACTTGATCCCCTGCTCGCCGAGCTTGAGAACCAAGCCGGGCGCGTCCAGATCCTTTCGCTTCACGTCGAAGATCACGATGTTCGTCTGCACCAGCTTGAGGTCAACCTCGATGCCGGGCAGCTTCGCCAGCCCTTCGGCCAAGATCCGCGCGTTCTCATGGTCCTCGCGGAGGCGCTCCACCATCGTCTCCAGCGCCACGATCCCCGCGGCCGCGATGATCCCCGCCTGACGCATGCCCCCGCCCAGCATCTTGCGGGCGCGCCGCGCCCGGTCGATGAAGGCCCGGGACCCCACCACCACCGACCCGACGGGCGCCGCCAGCGCCTTGGAGAGACAAAAGCTGACCGAGTCGGCCTGGGCGGCCACCTCTTTCGCCGGGGTCCCGCTGGCCACGATGGCGTTCCAGAGGCGCGCGCCGTCCAGGTGCACGGCCAGCCCGTGTTCGCTGGCAATCCGCCGGATCTCCTTGAGCGTCTCCAGCGGATAGATGGTGCCGCCGCCCCGGTTGTGGGTGTTCTCGACGCAGACGAGGGTGTCCTTGGGGTGATGGATGTTGGGCGGCCGGATCGCCTGCCGCACCTCGTCGGGGTCGAGGATCCCGTGGCGGCCCCGCAGGGTGTGGGACTGCACGCCGGAGAGAACCGCCAGGGCGGCCACCTCGTAGTTGAAGATGTGGCAGTTCTCCTCCAGGATGATCTCGTCGCCCCGCTCGGTGTGGGCCAGGAGCGAGACCTGGTTGCCCTGGGTCCCGGAGGTCACGAAGAGGCCGGCCTCTTTCCCGAGGCGTTCGGCCGCCATGGCCTCCAGGCGCGCCACCGTAGGGTCCTCCCCGAAGACATCGTCGCCGACCTCGGCCTCGGCCATGGCCCGCCGCATCTGGGGCGTGGGCTTGGTCACGGTGTCACTGCGCAGATCCACGATCCTCTCGGGCTGTGCGGATGTCATCACACGCTCCTCTTCGTACCACGTGCTGTAATAGACGCTCGACGCCCCGTGTGTTTTCTGGTCCATGTCAAAGCCCCCGGAGCTGCCTGGTCAGCCGCCGCTGCGCCTTGGGCAGCCGGCGCGCGACCCCCTTGCTGGACTTCACCGCCCGCTCCTCTTCCTCTTCGCCGCCCTTGGCGGCCGCCACCCGGCTCGTCTCGAGGCGCGCCATGAACTCCGCGCTGGAGATGCTGGCCGCGCCGCCGCGCCGCGCCGCCTCCCTGACCCCGCGGTCCGAGCTGACCACCACGGTCCCCGCCCCGCCCTCGGCGGCGAGCCGGGCGATCACGGCGTCCGCCGTCTCGCCGGCCCGCGAGTATCGCACCGCGAATCCGGCCACGCGCTCCGCCCCCTCCGAACCACCGCCCCGCTCACGGCCGTCGAAGACGACGGTGATCTGGTGGCCCCGGGTCCGCCGGTAGGCTTGCAGCGCCTGGAGCAGGGCCTCGCGACCCGCCGTGAGGTCGGCCCGATCCAGCATGGCCAGCTCCGGCCACTGGCGAATCAGATTGTAGCCGTCAACGATGATCCACATTTCGGTATTGGCAATTGGGCAATCAGGCAACCTGGACCCAGGCACCTCCTGGTCGCCCAATTGCCCGATCGCCTAGTCGCCTGATCGCCCCGCCGCCTTGGCCCGGGCGACCGCGTCCAGTAGCTCCCGCGCCGCCGCGCCCGGATCGGGGGCGGCCACGACGGCCGAGATCACGGCGATCCCGTCCGCCCCCGCGGCCACCACCTCGGGGACCTGAGCCGCCTTGATCCCGCCGATCGCGATGATCGGGAGGGAGGTCAGCGCGCGCGCCTCGCGCACGGCCGTCAGGCCGATGGGCGGCCCATACGGAGCCTTGGAGGGCGTGGCGTAGACGGGGCCGAGCACGAGGAAATCCACTCCGCCCTCCGCCGCCTCCCGGACGTCGGCGAGGGAGTGGCAGGAGATCCCAAGGAGCCTCCCCGGGCCGAGGAGCGCGCGCGCCTCCCGCGGGGGCAGGCTCTTCCGCGTCAGATGGACCCCCGCCGCGCCAACCCCTAGGGCGAGGTCCACCCGATCGTTGATGAGGAGCGCGGCCCCGGCCTCGCGCACCGTGGGGAGCAGTCGCTCGGCCAGCCGGTACTGGGTGACGGTGTCGAGGTCCTTCTCGCGAAGCTGGATGGCGCGCACGCCGCCCTGCACGGCGCACTCGACGACCTCGACGAGGTCCCGCCCCTCCGCTTGGTGGCGGTCCGTCACCAGATACAGGCCCCACTCTCGTGGATTGCGGATTGCGGATTGCGGATTGCGGATTGTCAAAGCCGGCTCATCCCTCTCGCTCTCGGCTCTCGGCTCTCACGGCTACTCGATCATGCCTTCCATAGTGGTGGAGGCGGAGGCGTAGGACTTCTTCGGGATCCGCCCCGCCAGATAGGCCAGACGCCCGGCCTCCACCGCCTTCCGCATGGCCTCCGCCATCTTCACGGGATCCTTGGCGCCCGCGATGGCCGTGTTCATCAGGACGCCGTCGCTGCCCAGCTCCATGGCGATGGCGGCATCCGAGGCCGTCCCCACGCCCGCGTCCACGATCACCGGGACCTTCGCACTCTCCAGGATGATCGCGATGTTGTGGGGATTGCGGATCCCCAGGCCCGAGCCGATGGGCGCCCCCAGCGGCATCACGGCGGCGGCCCCGGCGTCCTCCAGCTTCTTGGCGAAGACCGGGTCGTCGTTGGTGTAGGGGAGGACGATGAATCCGTCCTTCACCAGGACCTTCGTGGCCTTGAGCAGCTCCTCGTTGTCGGGGAAGAGGGTGCGCTGGTCACCGATGACCTCCAGCTTCACCATGTTCGACAGGCCGACCTCGCGCGCCAGGCGGGCGTACTTCACCGCCTCATCCGCGCTGTAGCACCCGGCCGTGTTGGGGAGCAGCGTGTAGCGCTTGAGGTCGATGTAGTCCAGCAAGGACTCCTGCGTCCGGTCCAGATTGACCCGCCGCACGGCCACGGTGACCATCTCGACCCCCGAGGCCTCCAGCGCCTTTTGCATGGTGGGGTAATCCGGATACTTCCCGGTTCCGACGATCAGTCGCGACCGAAACTCCTTATTCGCAATCTTCAGCGTCTCACCGCCGCGCATCGAACACCTCCTGTTTGGGGGCACGGGACTCACCCGGCGACGCCTAGCCGCCGGCCATGAAGGTGAGCACTTCCACCGTGTCCCCGGGTTGCAGCACGACCTCCTCGTATCGGTCGCGCTTGATGATGTCCAGGTTCACCTGGACCGCCACCCGTAGCGGGTGGAGCTTCAGCTCATCCAAGAGCTGTCGGATGGTGATGCCATCCGCCACCGCTCGCTCCTTGCCGTTCAGCCGGATCTCCATGGCGGATACCCCTGGCTCAGGGCTGATGGTCGGCACAAATACGGAGTGCGAGATTTGATTCGGCGGATCATCTCACAATTCGCATTCGCCATTCCGCATTCGCCATTCCGCATTCGCCATTCCTTCAAATCACTCCCGCCCTTTTCCCGGCGGCGAGCATCCGATGGATCACCTCGGCCGTCCCGCGGGTCATCTCGTACTGGGGAAACTCCTCGGGCAGGACCCAGCGGGCCTCCAGCGCCTCCGACCCCGGACGAAGCTCCCCGCCGGTCCAGCGCGCGAGGTAGTCCACGATGACATAGTGAAACTGGACGCGGCCGTCGGGGTCGCGCACCATCCGCTCGATCACCTCCAGCACGTCCGTGGGCTCGACCTCGATGTTGCACTCTTCCAGCGTCTCGCGCTTGGCGGCCGCCTTCAACTCCTCGCCCAGGTTCACCGCCCCGCCGGGCACCGACCAGAGCCCGTAGCTCGGCTCCGTCCCGCGGCGGGCGAGCAGGACGCGGCCGTCGTGCACGACGATCGTGCCGACGGCGACGAAGGGGCGGTCCGGATAGCGTCGTTCCGACATGGTGTGGCTCATGGCTCGTGGCTCGCCGCTGATGGCTTCAGAGGTGGAGGCATATTAGCAGTGGGCTATGAGCCATGTGAACGAAAAACGCGGCACCCCAAGGAGTGCCGCGTCTGTGTTGCCGTATGCCTCGCTTCCCTACGCCGGTATTACCCGGGTCAGGTTCAGAGGGTTGCCCTGCCCGCCGGAGGCGGGCCAGGGACTCTCAGCGCATGCTCCCCTAGCGGCGGCTACATCCTACTGGAGGTATGATGCCTTGTCAACGACTCGTGCCACGCCAGCCGGCCTTGCACCCAACGACGATCAAGCCCGCTCGCGGCCGCCGCCAAGCTGCGCCGCCTGCCGGGCGAGCAGCGTGATTGCTTTCCAGTCCTGCGCGGCGATCCTGTCTTGTGGCGTGACCCACGAGCCCCCGATACACAACACGTTCTTGACCGTCAGATACTCCGGGACATCCGCCTGCGTGAGCTTCCCCGTCGGCACGAACATCACGTCCGCAAAGATGTTGGCAAAATCGGCCAGCACCAGCGCGCCGCCCGCCGCACGCGCCGGATAGAACTTCAGCGTCTTGAGCCCGTAGCCGAGGGCGGCCATCACCTCGGACGCGGTCTGGACGCCGGGCAGGAAGGGGAGCGGGCTTCGTACCGCTGTCTCGGCCAAAGGGCGATCCATGCCGGGACTCACAGCAAACTCTGCGCCGGCGGCTGCCGCGCGCTCGAAATCCTCGGGCCGAAGCAGCGTCCCGGCGCCGACCACCATCTCGGGGAAGCGGTCCCGGATCGCCCGGATGGCGGCGACTGCCTCGGGGGTCCGGAGCGTGATCTCCATCGTGGCGAGGCCGCCGGCGAGCAGCGCCTCGGCGATCTTGAGCGCCGACTCCACGCTCTGGATGGTCATGATGGGCAGCATGCGCTGTCGCCTCAGGATGTTTCGCAGCACCTCGTCCTGCCTGTCCATGTCAGTGTCCTCGAACCGTCCAATTCGTGAGAACCTCGAGGATCCGCTCGACCGGGCGATCCGGCGAGTCCGCATCCTCGTTCTCGACCAGAAGCGACACGTGCGCGGGCGGTTCATACGGTCGCCGCGTCGCGAGGAACTCCTCCCAGTGCGCGAGCTTCCATCGGTCGCGGGGCTCACCCCGCGCGTGCAGGCGCCGATACGCCGTCGCGGGAGCGATGCGGACCCAGACCGACAGCAATTCGGCGCTGTGGTCGCGGCACGCCTCGCGCATCCGCGTCACCCAAGCGGCATCGTTCAACTCGGGGGCGAGCGGCGCGTCGATCACGACGCTCTTGCCGAGCGTGAGGTGGGCGAAGGCCACCGCCTCCAGCGTCGCGTATTCGAGGGGCCGCACCGTTTGCCAGTAGTACGGGCTGTCCCGGTCCACGACGCCCGCGTTCCCCACGAGCAGGAGCTGATCGACCCAGCGCCCCGACAGCAGGTCCTTGTCAAGCCAGAGCGAGGTCGGTAGCCGCCGCACCAGTTCGCGCGCGATCCGCGTCTTGCCGGATCCCGGCCCGCCTCCTATCAGCACGAGCGCCGCACGCTCGCTTCCCGGTATCATCGCTGGCACTCCGAGGTTCGCGTCCTGCGTCCGAACTGTACCGCCCGACCCTGGCACCCTGGGGGCGCCCGGAGGCGACGGAAGGATGGCGCAGGGGGGAACGCGTGTCAAGAGAAACGCTCCCTCTCCCTCTCCTCCGCGCGGCGCTGGCAGTGTCCCGGCTGTTGCAGTATAGTGCGCCCCATGGATGCGATCCTGCTCTTGGCGGTCATCGAGGATGTGCGGCGCACGCTCCTGGACGGCGTCGTGCGGGCGGTCGTCCCGGCCGGCGCCGCCGGCCTCTGGTTCGAGCTGGTCACGCCACGCGGGGTGGACGGCCTCCTGGCGGCGGCGGACGACCCGTTCCCCCGTCTGTCCCCCGGGGCCGCCCGGCCGCCGAAGTCGCGAGCCCTACCCGCCCTGGCCGGCGTGGCGCGGCGGCTGCTGCCCGGCACGCGGCTTTCCGCCGTGCGGCATCAGGGGCTGGACCGGACAGTGACGCTGGTCTTCTCCCCGACGGTCTCCGCATCCGGTCCGGACGGGGATCCTCTGACGGAATGCCACCTGGTCTTGGAGCTGTTCGGCCGACACCCCAACCTGGCGCTCCTGGACCCGGTCACCGGCCGAATCCTGGAGGTCGCGAGGCGCACGCCGGAGGCGGTCGAGCCCGTGCGCGCCCCTGGCGCCCCATTCGCACTGCAGCGTTCCGTGGCCCGCCCCGACCCACGGCTTCTCGGGACCGTCGAGGCGATCGCGGGCGTGTTGGAGCCGCCGCGCGCCGCCGGGCTTCCGCCGGGTCTTGTGCTTCGGCAGAGCCTGAGCGGGCTGAGCGACCTCTGGGCGTGCGAAGTCCTCGGCCGCGCGGGCGACGAGGCGGCCGCGGCGCTCGCCCGGGCCCTGTTCGATCTTATCCGGGATGTCGAGGCTGGCCCCTGGGAGCCGCGACTGGTCTTGGATGCGGCCGGCAGCCCGGTGGCGGCCTCGCCCGTGCGCCTGCAGCATCTGCCGGACGATCGCCAGCCGCCGTGCGCCTCGCTGGGCGAGGCGGTGGAGCGCCTGGCGCGCCACCTCGCCGGTCGGCAGGCCCTCGACGGAGAGAAGGGCGCGTTGCGCCAGATCCTGCGTCGACTGGACGGTCGCCTGCGCTCCCGCCGGGTCAAGCTCGTCGCGGAGGTGGAGGAGTTTTCCCGCGCCGACCTGTACCAGCGGATGGGCGAGGTGCTGGTCGCCCACCAGGGCCAGGTGGTCCGCGGCGCCCGCGAGGTGAGCCTGCCCGATCATGCGAGTGGAACGGAGGCGACAATCACCATCCCGCTCGACCCCACCCTGGCTCCGGCAGGCAATGCTGAGCGGTTCTTCCGCCTGGCGCGGCGCGGACGACGGGGTGCCATGCGGGTTGCCACCCGCCTGGCCGAAACCGACCGGGAGCTCACGCGGGTCCAGGCGTGGGCGGAACGCCTGGCGGCCATGGACGGCCGCGAGGGCCTGGCCGACATCCGGAAGGAGCTGGAGGGAATGCCCCGCCTCCTCTCCCCGGCGGATCGCGCGATCCTCGCCGCCGCCGGGGCGGACGAGGCACCCGCGCGGGCGCCCCAGGCGCGCCGCGAGCAACCCGGTGCCCGCGCCGCCCGAGGTGATCGCAAGCAGGGACCGGAGCCGCGCCGCTTCGCCTCCTCGGATGGGCTGCCCATCCTCGTGGGCCGGGACAACGAAGGGAACGATTACCTGACCGTCCACCTCGCCCGCTCGGAGGACCTCTGGCTGCACGTGCAGGGATTCTCGGGCTCGCACGTGGTCGTCCGCGTGCTGGATCGCAAGAGCGGCGTCCCGCGACGGACGCTGATCGAGGCGGCACAGCTCGCGGCCTACTACAGCCAGGCGCGCTCGCACGGCAAGGTCGAGGTCAGTTATACCCTGAAGAAGTACGTGCGCAAGCCGCGCAAGTCCCCGCCCGGTCTGGTCGCCATCACCCAGGAGAAGACCGTCACCGTCAAGCCGGACAAGTCCCTCGTCGCCAAGCTCGCCCAAGGGATTGACGATTGACGATTTTCAATTGCCGATTGCGGAATGCCGACGGCACACGTGAACCACGTGGATATCTTCAGGCGGTCGCCATGCGGCTTGCTGCCATTGACGTTGGTACGAACACCATCCGGCTGCTGATCGGGGAGGCGGACGGCCTGGGCGGCTATCGCCCCGTCCTGGGGGCGCAGGAGATCGCTCGCCTGGGCCAAGGCCTGCTGCCGGAGAAGATTCTGCAGCCCGAGCCGATGCGGCGCAGCCTCGCCGTCCTGGCGCGCTTCCGCGCGCTGGCGGAAGGTCACGGCGCCACCGAGATCGCCGCCGTCGGGACCAGCGCTCTCCGGGAGGCCGGGAACCGCGACGCCTTCCTGGCGCGAGCGCGCGCGGAGGCGGGCCTCGACGTCGCCGTGATCCCGGGCGCCGAGGAGGCGCGGCTCACGCTCCTCGGCGTGCGCGCCGGGCTGCCCGATCCCCCGCGGCACCTCGTGATGTTGGACATCGGAGGCGGCAGCACCGAGCTTCTCCTGGCGGACGGACCGACCATTCGGGGCATGGTCAGCACGGGCCTGGGCGCGGTGAAGCTCAGCGAGGAGTCCCTTCCCGCCGACCCGCCGGACGCGGAGGCGCTGGCGGCCGCCCGGAAGATTGCCTTCACGCGGCTCCTGCGCGTCCGGGCGGGTGAGTTGCCGCCTTGGGACGATGGCGCCGCCCTGGTGGGGACGGCGGGCACCGTGACCACGCTGGCGGCCATTGACCTTCGCCTCGACCCCTACGACCCGGAGCGCGTGAACGGGCACCGACTCCGCCGCGATCGCGTGGCTGCGCTGCTCCAGGATCTGGCGGCGCTCCCCCTCTCGCGGCGGCGTCAGCTCCCCGGCCTGGAGCCCGCGCGCGCGGACATCATCGTGGGCGGGACCATCATCTGCCTCGCCGTCATGGACGCCCTGGGCTTCTCGCATCTCCTGGTGAGTGACGGGGGGCTGCGCGAGGGGATCCTCCTGGACCTCCTCGACCGGGTGCGGGCTCGGCCCTCCGGCCCGGCCTCGCGAGCGCCCGGAAACTCCTAACCTTGACAGCGGGGGAGCGATTTGTTAAACAAGGTCCACATGCCCGTTCCCCGGGCGCCGGAGCATGGCGACACGGCCGCTCCATGGACTCACGAAAAGTACTGATCCTCAACCAGACCTCCGAGCCTCTGCAGGTCTGCACCGCCCGGCGGGCGGTGCTTCTCCTCTTCAGCGGGAAAGCGGAGCAGGTCGAAGACACCTCCCACCTCATCCGTTCTCCCTCCACGGTCATCGCCCTGCCCTCGGTGATCCGCCTGCAGCGCTTCGTGCGGCTGCCCGCCCATTCCACCATCTCCTTCAACAAGAAGAACATCTTCAAGCGGGACGGCTACACCTGCCAGTACTGCGGGCGCAACAGCGGTGAGCGGATGACCATCGACCACATCATTCCCAAGTCGCTGGGTGGCCGCACCATCTGGGAGAACGTGGTGAGCGCCTGCCGGGCTTGTAACCTGAAGAAGGGGAACAAGCCTTTAAGCGAGGCGGGAATGCGGCTCTTGCGCAAGCCGACTCGACCCCGCTCGGCCTCGGTCCTCGGTGTCATGGCGCATGCTTCCGCCCATTACGAACGCTGGCGGAAGTACCTGCCGGCGGATGCCGACGACCGCACGTCGCTTGGGACCTGATGAGAGGAGGGGCTTCCATGCGAACAATGCGGGCACTCGCGTTCATTCTGGTTCCAGCCATCAGTCTTGCGGGCATCCTCTTTTGCCCGAACCTGTCCCTGGCCGCCTCCGCGGCGGCATCTCAAGATGCGCTACACGAAGTCCTGCCCGGGGACGATCTGCGGCTGATCGCCGGCTACTACTACGGCGACGCACGCCAATGGAAGCACATCTGGAAGACGAATCGGGCACAGATCAAGAACCCGAACCGGATTGAGCAAGGAAGCCTCCTGCGGATTCCGGACGCCACGTCGCCCACGGAGACGTACGACGAGTTTCTCGCCCGTGTCCGTGGGCCGCGCGCGCCACTCGTGACGGCACCGGCAGCCGAGGCCGCACCGAGCGAAGGAGCACCGACGCTCGCAGCACCCGCAACCGGGATCCCCGAGGGAGAGCCCTTGCCGCCACCGTCGCAACCGGTGACCCTACGATTCAAGCCGGCGAAGGGGTTCGCTCATACGCTGCGCCTCGTTCACACCGCGAGCCAGGTGATAGAGGTCCAAGGACAGACCCGACCCCAGACCACAAACCTGAGGGTCCGTATCCACCAGGCCGTGGAAAGCGTGGGGAGCGACGGGACCGTGCAGTTGGCCGTCCGCTTGTCGGACGTGGATGCGGGTGGAGCGCCTTTTTCATCGGCGATGATGGGCCTGCCGGAGCCCGGTGAGACCCTTCGACTCAGCGCGAATCCGCTGGGCAAAATTGTCAATGTGGAGGGCAAACAGCCGGGATCCTTGTACTATTACTCCAGAGTTGCCGGCACCCCCTACCCGCAGCAGCCATTGGCGGTCGGTGAAAGCTGGCAGTACAAAGAGACCATGCGCACCCCCGAAGGTATTGACGTGGAGAGCATAGCTACCTGTACCCTGGCACGCCGGGAGCGGTTCCGGGACGAGGAGGCTTTCCGGATCCAGTGCCGTGAAACGGGAACCGGGGCTTCTGAAACAATCCGCATTTCCAATGGTGGCACGAATACGTTCGTCGTCCGGGCGCAGGATGGGACCCTGATGTTCATGCAGGGGGTCATTCAGACCTCCGCTGAGGTCCCTGATAAGAACGTGAAGGTCTCCATGGAGAATCGCGGGACTTACGAAGAGGAAGCCCCGGCCCGCGTCGTCCGCTCCGCGGCGCCTGCGGCAACCCGGACGCAAGCCGAGGCGCCCGCCCAGCCTCCGACCAAGGCTCAAGCCGTTCCGCCACCGCCTGCTCCTGCTGCGCCTGCCAAAGCCGCACCCGAGAAGGCGGCACCGGCGGTCCCGGCGAAACCCACGCCCCCGCCACCCGCCAAGGCCCCGGCGCCCGCTCCTGGAGCACCCGCCCCAACCAAGCAGGCCGTAGCATCCCCGGCTCCCGTGACGGCGCCCGGCCCCACCAAGGCCGCCGGGCCGTCGGCCAAGCCTACGGCACCTCCCATGCCGCCGCCCAAGGCATGGTATGAGGAACTGATGTCCCCCGACTTCTTCACCTCCATCCCGTTCCTGGGAATCGCCGGCGCTCTGGTCATCGGCCTTGCCGCCCTCGTATTCATCCGGCGGCGGAGGTCGGCCGCAGGAGGGGCCGAATGAGGTGTGAAAGGACACGCGTGAGCCCGGGAGAGGAACAACGCGCGGGGACGCACTCTCTCACCCGGAAGCATAGAGAGCAGGGAGCGCTCACCATGCGCCTGGAAGGCAGCTAGACTCCTTGGTAGAGCTTCACCCCCTCAGCCAGCTGGTCTTGCACGGGAAAGGGATCGCCATCAGACGGACACAGGCCAAGCCCCAACCATCGGAAGAGCGTCGGTCTGAGCAGCACACCAGCCCCGGCCCGCGCGCGGCCGAGCTGGGGATCCCCTCCCCCTCGGCCTCCCGCTTCATGCTGGTGTGCGACTACCAGCCGAAGGGCGATCAGCCCCGCGCGATCGCGGAGCTGATCGAGGGGCTGCACCGCGGCGAGCGCCACCAGGTCCTGCTGGGCGTCACGGGGTCCGGCAAGACCTTCACCATGGCGAATGTGATCGCGGCCGTGGAACGCCCGACCCTCATCATGGCCCACAACAAGACGCTGGCGGCCCAGCTCTACAACGAGTTCAAGCAGTTCTTCCCCGGGAACGCCGTCGAGTACTTCGTCTCCTACTACGACTACTACCAGCCCGAGGCCTACATCCCGCAGACCGACACCTACATCGAGAAAGACGCCATGATCAACGACAACATCGACAAGCTGCGCCACTCCGCCACGCGGAGTCTGCTCGAGCGGCGCGACGTCGTGATCGTGGCCTCGGTCTCCTGCATCTACGGCCTGGGCTCACCCGAGGTCTACTACGGCATGGTCCTGCTCTTGGAGGAGGGCACGCCGTGTCCGCGGGACGCCATGCTCCGCAAGCTGGTGGAGATCCAGTACCAGCGGAACGACATGGATCTCCACCGGGGGACCTTCCGGGCGCGCGGGGACGTGGTGGAGATCTTCCCGGCCTACGAGGACCTGGCCGTCCGGGTGGAGCTGTTCGGGGACGACCTGGAGACCATCCACCAGATCGATCCCCTGACGGGGCAGAAGCTCCAGCGATTGCACCGGGTCCCCATCTACCCCGCCAACCACTACGTCACCCCGCAGGACCGCCTCGAGCAGGCCTTCGCCGGCATCGAGGAGGAATTGGAAGAGCGCTGCGCCGAGCTCACGGTCGCGAACAAGCTCCTCGAGGCCCAGCGCCTCCGCCAGCGCACCCTCTTCGACCTGGAGATGATGCGCGAGATCGGGACCTGCAAGGGGATCGAGAACTACTCGCGCCACCTCTCCGGCCGGGGATCCGGCGAGGCGCCGCCGACCCTGATGGACTACCTGCCCCGGGACGCCCTGGTGATCATCGACGAGTCCCACCAGACCGTCCCGCAGGTTCGCGGCATGTACCACGGTGATCGGTCGCGCAAGACGACGCTGGTCGAGTACGGCTTCCGCCTGCCCTCGGCGCTGGACAACCGGCCGCTCACCTTCGAAGAGTTCGAGCGCTGCGTGGGCCAGGCGCTCTACGTCTCGGCCACGCCCGGCCCCTACGAGCTCGGCAAGGTCCAGGGCCGGGTCGTGGAGCAGGTCATCCGCCCCACCGGCCTGATCGATCCCGAGATCCTGGTCCGGCCCACCACCGGCCAAATCGACGACCTGATCCACGAGATCCGGGGACGTGCGGCCAAGACGCAGCGCGTCCTGGTCACCACGCTCACCAAGCGCATGGCCGAGGAACTGACCGACTACCTCACCGACGTGGGGATTCGCGTGCGCTACCTCCACTCCGACATCGACACGTTGCAGCGCAACCAGATCATCCGCGATCTGCGCCTGGGCAAGTTCGACGTCCTGGTCGGGATCAACCTCCTGCGCGAGGGGCTGGACATCCCCGAGGTCTCCCTGGTCGCCATCCTGGACGCGGACAAGGAAGGGTTTCTGCGCTCCGCGGGTTCGCTCATCCAGACCTCGGGACGCGCGGCGCGCAACGTGGAGGGCCAGGTCATCTTCTACGCCGACGTGATGACCGACTCCATGCGGGCCGCCGTGGCGGAGACAGTTCGCCGCCGCCAGCTCCAGCTGGCGTACAATCAGGAGCACGGCATCACCCCCGAGACGATCAAGAAGGCGATTCAGGACGTCCTGGCCAGCATCTACGAGCGGGACTACTATACGGTTCCGACCGTGGAGGACCAGGAGGTCGAGGCCGTCCCGCGCGACCAGATCCCGGGTCTGGTGGCCCGGCTGGACAAGGAGATGCGGGCCGCGGCCAAGCAGCTGGAATTCGAGAAGGCGGCGGAACTCCGCGACCGGATCGCCGAGCTGGAGCGTCGTCGCCTAGGAATCGTGGATACCCGCCCATGACGAGCCGATTGCAGATT
>JBGPQZ010000037.1:0-15184 GCA_041489335.1 Methylomirabilia bacterium | reverse complement strand
GCCGCCGGCTCGATCATGGCCGCCTCTTCGAACGACACGGCATCCGGCAGCCGGTGGATGATCCAGGAGGGCACCACCACGTACTCGGCCATGGCCCCGTCGGCGTGGAAGATCGGGGTCGAGACGCCGATGATCTTCCGGGACTGGCACAGGTTCACGCGACCCTGCCGGCAAGCCGGGCAGACGTTGCAGTAGACCGTGGAGTCGAAGGTCACGCGGTCCCCCGGCTTCACGTTCGTTACCGTCCGGCCCAGCGACTCCACGATGCCGGAGGCCTCGTGCCCCATGATGATGGGCGGGATGCGGCGGCCCGTCGTTCCGGTATAGCCGTGCACGTCGGAGCCGCAGATGCCGACCGCGTGCACGCGGATCAGGACCTCATCCTCCCGAGGCTGCGGCACCGGGACATCCCGAAGCTCGAATGTGAACGGGGCGGTATGCACCAGGGCTTTCATGGCAAGTTCCTCCCGTGGTCAGGGGTTGCCGTGGGACGATCCATGGGGCCGGCCCGGGTCGAGTCGCACGCCCACCCAACTGGAGGAGCGGCGAGGCGCCCGAACGGGCCGAGCACGGTTCGCGGGAAATAGATCAAGCATGAGGCGTGAGTATACGGAGGATACTCCAGGGAATCAACCAAGGGCTGGGGCAATGTCCGCCGCGGCTGACCGGACCCCACCGAACCATTTCACCGCAAGGCGCGCCAAGACCGCAAAGAGAGCATCGGCTTCAGGATCCGCAATGGGATCGCGAAGGCAGCTCATCCAAATGGCAACGGCCCGTATCCGACACCCCCCCCGGCGCAGCACCACGAGATGCTTGCGGATTTGGCGCAGTTGCAGTAAGAATGGTCGCCGGTCGGCACCCAGCCACACCCTGCGAAGCGGAGGCGCGCGATGGCGGAGCTGCAAAAGGCGGTCGGGGTCAACGTCGAGCTGGTCGAGCAGCTGGTGAAGGCCCACTTCGGGCCGGAATTCACCTCGAAGCTCACCTGGAGCCTCACCAAGGGACGCTACCTTCCTTCGGACCTGCCCCGACGGATCGCCGCCCCGCAGAAGCTCTTGGGCATCCGCCTGTGGTGGAAGACGATCGGCGAGTTCTCCGACAACCTCGGCTTCCGCCTCGAGCTGTGGGACCCCGCCCACCTGCCCCAGGCCCAGGCGCTCGTCGCCGCCTATAACGCCCGGACCCAGGCCACGCAGATGGAGCTTCACCCCTTCTTCATGCACTGGCCCGTGGCGGGACGCGCCGCCGCCTAGGTTTGGGGGCACGTCAGCCGGTCGCCGCCGCCGCTGAGCGAGCGCCTCACGGACCCCGCTCGGCCCCGACCGCGACCGGCACCCGCGCGAGGATGCCGCAGCGCCTCCGGTGGTGTCAAGGGGAAATCGCGAATGAAAGAAGCCCCCGGACGTCGGCTGAGGGCTCGCATCCGGCAAGAAGTGTTCTCGCCAGCGATCGGCTCATCCACCCGCGGTGCGCACGTGTCCCGCCCCGGGATCCGGATGGGATGGTCTGCGGCGCTCTGCGGGAAATCGCTGGCGCGGCGGGGAGCTATGCGGTGGGGCGACCGCCGGGGCGATAGCCTTCGAGGTCCAGCACGACGAACCGGTAGCCGGCGGCCTTGAGGGCGCGGACCGCTTCGGGTGCCACGACCGGGTCGAGGATGCGGATGCGTTCCTCCGGCGGCAGCTCGATCCGGGCGATGGCCTCGTGGTGCCGGACCCGGACGTTCTTGAACCCCAGCCCGCGCAGCGCCGCCTCGGCCCGCTCCACTTGGCCGAGCCGCTCGATGGTCACCGGGACGCCGGTGGGAATCCGGGAGGCCAGGCAGGCCATGGACGGCTTCTCCCAGGTGGGAAGGCCGAGCGTCCGGGACAGGGCGCGGATGTCCGCCTTGCGGAGCCCCGCCTCGATCAAGGGGCTCCGCACGCCGTGCCGGCGCGCGGCCTCGCGGCCCGGGCGGAAGTCCCCCAGGTCGTCCAGGTTCGCCCCGTCCAGGATCCAGGCGCACCCCTCGGCCTGCGCCAGCGCCTGCAGCCGGTCGAACAGCTCCGCCTTGCAGTGAAAACAGCGGTCGGCCTCGTTGGCCACGTAGCCGGGTCGCTCCATCTCAGCGGTCTGCACCCACAGGTGGCGCGCCCCCAGGCGCGCGACGAGGGCAACGACCTCGTCGCGTTCCGCTTGGGGCAGGCTCGGCGACTCGGCGGTCACCGCCACGGCGTTCTCGCCCAGGCACTCCACGGCGACGGCCAGCAGGAACGTGCTGTCCACACCCCCCGAGAACGCCACCAGCACCCGGCCCATGTCCCGCAGGATATCGGTGAGCTGCTCGTAGCGGGCCTGCAGCTCCGGCGTCAGGGTCGACAGGGCCTGCGGGGTCATGCCTGGCTCCCCGCGCCCTGCGGATCGGCCGGCAGCAGAGCGGCGATCTCCGGCAGGACGAAGAATCCGCCCTCCAGCCGCCGCGCCGGATCTTCGAAGCGTGCCTGAATCACGACCACCTCCGTGCGCCTGGCGTGGACGGACGCCAGCATTTCGCGCATACGCTGGTGAGCCTCGTGCAGATGCACCTGGGGCACGGAGTGCATGAACCGTCGGTGCGTCAGGTTGCCGAGCTCGCTCAGGAACGAGGACGCCAGGATGTTTCCCAGCTCCTGGATGGCCGACCGCTCGAGCACGTCCAGTTCGTGCGGCTCCGTAGGGCGCCCCAGGAGCGTGCCGAGGATGCGGAAGACGGTGAGGTTGGGGAACAGGATCAAGGCATTGCCCCCCGCCTCCCCCGCGATCTGGAAGTCCAACCCGATGGACGTCGCCGCGTCCCCGCTCGCCTCCTCGAGCAGGCCGTCCGCGTCGGCCAGAGGCAGGATCCCGACCACCGCGAGGCGGACG
The DNA here is from genome assembly GCA_041489335.1 of Methylomirabilia bacterium. GTDB lineage: Bacteria > Methylomirabilota > Methylomirabilia > Methylomirabilales > 2-02-FULL-66-22 > 2-02-FULL-66-22. Next base: position 12,298 of record JBGPQZ010000037.1, on the reverse strand, counting down.
GGATGCCCGAGCAGGGTCGTGAGCGCCTCGCTGGCGCGGCGCATGCTCCGCTCGCCCAGGTCACGGATTCGAGCCAGCTTCTCGTGTTCGATCGGGCCGGATGTCTGCATACCCTCCTCCGGTGGGATCACCCCGTTTCCGACCCCCTCAGAGGGTGTTGAGGTCGAGGATGAGCACCGCACTTCCATCCCCGAGGATGGTCACCCCGGCAAAGCCCCGCACGCCTCGCAGGGCCCTGTCCAGGGGCTTCACGACCACCTCACGATAGTCGATGAAGCGATCCACGACCACCCCAACCAGGCGGCCCCGCACCTCGGAGACCACGACCAGGAGCGACCCCTGTCCGCCGTCCGGCGGATGCCCCAGCAAGTGCCGGAGCTTGACCAGGGGCAAGAGCATCCCCTCACGGGCGATCACCTCCTGCCCCTGCGCGTGCTGTAGCTCCCTGACCTGAACTTCCAGAATCTGCTCGACCGACGAGACGGGGAGGCCGTACCGCGCCCCGGCCACCTCGATCAAGAGGACCGCCACCACCACCAGGGTGAGCGGAAGCTTGAGCGTGATCGTGGTCCCCTGCCCGATGACCGAGTCGATGAGGAGGATGCCGCGCAGGGATTCGACGGCGGTCTTGACCACGTCCATCCCCACCCCGCGGCCGGAGACGTCGCTCACCTCCTTGGCGGTGCTGAAGCCGGGTAGGGTGATGAGCATCATGGCGTCCCCGTCCGGAAGGGTGTCCGCCTGCTCCCGCGTGATCACGCCCCGCTCCAGCGCCACGCGCCGCAGCACGGCCGGGTCGATCCCGTGGCCGTCGTCCCGGATGCGGAGCACCACGCCCTCCCGCTCTTTGGTCGCCTCCAGCCGGATCGTTCCCGCCGGGGGCTTCCCCCGGCGCACCCGCTCCTCCGCCGGTTCGATTCCGTGGTCGATGGCGTTTCGCAGGATGTGCATGATGGGGTCCGGCAGCTCCTCCAGGATGGCCCGGTCCAGCTCGGTCTCCTTCCCCGTCACCTCGAAGGTGACGTCCTTGCCGCGCTTGCGCGCCAGGTCCCGCACGGCGCGGGGGAATCGGTCCACGATCGTCTCCAGGGGCATCATGCGCAGCTTCATGGCCTGCTGCTGCAGCTCTCGGATCAGCGCCCCTATCCGTCCGGTGCTCTCTTGCAAGGGCGGGGAATCGAGCTGCTGTCCCACCTCCCGCAGGGTCCCGTTGGCCGTCACCAGTTCCCCCACCTGGTCCATCAGATCGTCCAGGAGCCGGGTGTCCACACGCGTCATGGCGATCCGGCGGGTGCCGGGTGGCGCCTCGGCCGGCGGGTGCGGCGGGGATGGGGGCGCAGCCGGGGCGGGCGCCGGGCGGGGCGCCTCGGCCGGCGGGTGCGTTCGCGTCTCCGGCGGGGCGAGAGGCACCGTGGGGGCGGGGGAGGGACGCGGCGGAGGGGGCGCGGCGTCCGAGCTCTCCTCCGCGGGGCGCACGACCACCGAGGCCACGTCCGGCAGGCTGGCCAGGAAGGCCTGGATCTCGGCGGCGCTCCGCGTCGTCGCCACCAGCATCGAGAGCCCGCCGGAGAACTGGCCGGCCTGGACCTGTTCCACGGACGGGACCGATCGCACCAGCTCCCCCAGATCCCGCACCCGGCGCAGCGTGATGTAGGCCCGCGCCGAGGGAAGCGGGGCGTCGGGCGCAATCTGGAGGTCGATGGCGAACTGGCCCCGGCCGGGCGGGGCCGCCGGACCAAGTGGACCGGGGGCGACGGCTGGGGCCGGGGCAGCAGGCTGTTCCGCGGGCGCGGGCGGCGCTGGCGGGGCGACCGCCTCGCCTCTCGCCAGCAGCACGGAGGCCATCTTGGCCACATACTCCTCCGCGCTGAGGGTCGGCTGCGTGCCGGCCGCGATCTCCTCCACCGCCCGCCGGAGTAGATCCACCCCTTCGAACAAGAGGTCCACCCCCCGGCGCTCGAGGGCCCCCTTCCCCCCGCGGAACTGGTCCAGGTAATCCTCCATCCGATGGGAGACCTTGGCCAGCTCTTCGTAGCCCATGGAGGCCGACATGCCCTTGATCGAGTGGGCCTCGCGGAACAGGTTGTCGATGGCCGCACGGTCCGCCCCGTTCTGCTCCAGAGTCAGCAAGAGGCCGTCTATCCGCTGGAGGCGCTCCTGCGACTCGCTCACGTACATCTTGACGTACTTCGACATGTCCATGGCGACTACCTGTCACCCCGTGAGGGAAGCGAACTGCGGAAGTCCGCCGCGCCTTCCGCCGCCCCACGAATCGCCGCGGCCATCTCCCCGATGGGGAGCAGGCGGTCCGCCAGGCCGGCTTGGGCCAGGGCCCGCGGCATCCCGTATATTACGCACGTAGACTCGGCCTCCGCCAGGACCAACCCGCCGTGGGCCTTGATCGTGCGGGCCCCCTCCAGCCCGTCCCGCCCCATGCCCGTGAGCACCACTCCGACGGTTCGCGGCCCGAAGGCGTGCGCCAGGGAGACGAAGAGCTCGTCCACCGACGGCCGGACCCCGTTCTTGGGCGGCGTATCCATGAGGCACGTACGGTAGGTGCAGGGCCACCGATGCTCCACCCCCAGATGGCGCCCGCTCGGCGCCAGATACAGCCGCCCGGGCTGGACTTCTGCCCCGTCCTTTGCCTCCACGACGGGGATAGAAGCCACCTCGTTCAGACGACGAGTAAGGATCTGCGTGAACTTCGGGTGAATATGCTGGACCAGGAAGGCGAACGTGATGGGGGGCAGCCTGAGGTCGGCCAGGAGCGTCAGGAGGGCGCGCGGGCCGCCGGCCGAGGCACCAATCCCCACTCCCACGGGGGCCCGAGGCCGGCTGGGCCGCATGTCCGCCTCGCCCGACCGGGCCATGGCATCACTCACCGCCCCTCCCCCGGCGGTGCGGCGGAGGAGAGGGGCCGCAACTGGTCATCCAAGCCAAGCACACTCTGAACCACCCGGAGGACACGGCTGGGCTGGAAAGGCTTCACGATGAAGTCGCGGGCTCCTGCCTCGATGGCCTCGGCGATGAGCGCCTCCTGCCCGAGGGCGCTGCACATCACGACCTTGGCGTCGGGGTCGAGGCGGACGATCTCCCGCAGGGCGGTGATCCCGTCCATCTGCGGCATGACGATGTCCATGGTCGTGAGGTCGGGGCGCAATTCGTGGTACATGCGGACCGCCTCCAGGCCATTCTCCGCCTCCCCGGCAATCACGAACGGACCGCGTGCGAAGATGTCGCGGAGCATGCTGCGCATGAAGATCGCGTCGTCCACGATCATGATCTTGATGCTCACGATTGCCTCCGCCCACGACCCCGCCAACCTTCAGCGGGGTTGGAGGTCCCGAACGCCCCGGGGCTCCAACGTGACGCCCCACTCCGGCAGGAACCGGGCAAAAACCCGGGCCAGATCCAGCAGCCCCACCACTTTCCCCTCGGACTCGAAGACGCCCTCCAGGCCCCCGCTCGCCCCTTCCCGGGCCGGGGGCCCCACCGCCGACACGGGGATGCGCCGGACCTGTCCGATCTGCTGCACGGCGATGCCAATGCGCAGGTCCGGATCGCCGAGCTCCAGGACCACCACATGGGTGTCGGATTCGTCCCCCTTGGGAATCCCAAGACACCCCTCCAGCCCGAAGAGGGTGAGGACCCGGCCACGTAGGTTCAGGACACCGCGCACCTCGGCCGGGGCGGTGGGGATCCGCGTGATCCGGTCCAGCGGCTGGACCTCCCGGACCGTCTCCAGGGGCAATGCGAGCCACTCGTCACACGCCTGGAACAGGATGACCCGCCGCGTCTCCTCCTGCACTTCGGCAGGCAGATGGCCCGGGCCGAGCCGCACCAGCCCCTTCGAACCCCTAGTCTCCGACATGGAAACGCGCCACCAGGGTCTTGAGCTTGTCCGACATCCCGGAGAGCTGCTGGGCCGACTGGGCCATCTGCTCCATGGATGCGGTCTGCTCCGTGGTCGCGGCGGAGGCCTCTTCCGTGGAGGCGGCGTTGTCCTCCGCCACCTTGGCGATCTCGTCGATGGTCTTGACCAGCGCCTGCGCCCCCTCGGTCTGCTGCTGGGTGAGGGCGGAGATCTCCTGCACCTTCTTGACCTCCTCCACCACCACCCGCACGATCTCCTCCAGGGCGTCGCTGGTGTAGGTCAGCACCTCGCGGCCGGAGGCGATGTCCCGCGTGGCCACCTCCATGGAGCCCGCCACGCGGCTGTTCTCCGACTGGACCTCCTTGACGATCTCGGCAATCTTCTCGGCCGAGTTCGCCGCCTCGGTGGCCAGCTTGCGGACTTCCTCCGCCACCACGGCGAACCCGCGGCCCGCCTCGCCCGCGCGCGCCGCCTCGATGGTGGCGTTCAACGCCAGGAGGTTCGTCTGCTGGGCGATCTTCGTGATCACGTCCACGATGGTCCCGATCTGCTGCGTCTTGTCGCTCAGGGCCTTCACGCCGCTCGCGGCCCCCTCGATGATGCTGAAGACCCCCTTCATCTTCTCCATGGCCTCGCGGGCCGACTTCCCCCCGGTCTGGGCGGTGTAGCCCGCCTCGGCCGCGGCCTCGGCCGCCGCCTTGGCGCGCGAGGCGATCTCGGTGATGGCGTTCGCCATCTCCCGCATGACCCTGGAGGTCTGCTCCACCAGGCCGGCCTGGTGCTCGGCCCCCTTGGCGATCTGCTCCACCGTCCCGGCGATCTCCTCCGTCGAGGAGTTCATCTCCTCCGCCGAGGCGGAGAGGGCCACCGCCGCCGCGGTCACCGCGTTGGAGGTGGCCTTGACCTCTCGCGCGATGTCGCGGATGTTGCCCACCATCTGATTGAACGCCCCCGCCAACTCGCCGACCTCGTCGCGGGTGTTCACCGGCACGTCCTTGGTCAGGTCGCCCTCCGCCACGATGCGCGCGGCGACGGCCAGGGCTCCGATCTCCGTCGTGAGGCTCTTGGACACGACGAAGGCGATGACCATCGTGATCGCGATGCCCAGGAAACTGGTGACGATCAGCGCGTACTCTTGCGGGACGAACTGGCGCAGGGCCCGCGACAGGGTGGGCGGCAGGATGGCCGTTACGACGATCACCAGAAGGAAGTTGAGGAACAGCTTCTTGCCGATCGTCATCGTGGATTCCATGGGTGTCCTCCCCGCTGGGCTCTGGCCCCGGTGGGGCGCCGGACGCATCCCGGCGCCGCCCGCCTGCGAGCGTGCAAGGTAAAATACCGTAGCCCAAACGACGAAGTCAAGGGGAAAGGCCTCACCTCCACAAGGACTTCGCGCGTCTAGACGCCTGCCCCGCCACCCGGGGGGAGCCCCGCGGGTCCGCGGACCCGGTAAATCCGCTCCGGGATGTTGACCGCCTCGAAGACGGCCCGGGCCGCGCCGGCCAGGCCCTCCACCTTCCCCAGGACCAGGAATCCGCCCGGAGTGAGCGTCTCGTGGAGGGCCAGGAGCACGCGCTCCTGGAGCGCCTCGGTCATGTAAATGAGAACATTGCGGAAGACCACCAGGTCGATCCGACGGAAGGGCATCGGTTCCAGAACGTTGTGGGACTTGAAGGACACCAGGCGCCGGAGGGCGGGGCCCACCTGGTAGCCGGCCTCGGTGGCGGTGAAGTAGGGCTGCTTCCATTGGGCGGGGACCGACCTCAGGCTGGCAGCCGGATAGGACCCCTCGCGGGCAAACCGCAGACAGTCCGGCTCGATGTCGCTGCCGTACACCACCGTCGAGTACCGCTCCACCACACCCCGGCCCGCCTCCAGAAGGAGCAACGCCAAGGAATAGGTCTCTTCCCCGCAAGCGCACCCCACGCTCCACAGTCGCAAGGCGCGGCCCCCCGTCCGCTCCTTGGCGTCCAGAACGGCCGGGAGGATCTCACGCTGGATAACTTGAAAGGTGCTCGGATTCCGGAAGAACTGCGAGACGTGGATCGTCAGGGCCTTGACCAGCCGCTCACGCTCGATCGGGTCTCGACTAACGATCCTCAGGTAGGTCCGGAGGTCGGAGGCGCCGCAGGCGCGCTGCCGCACCGCGATGCGGCGGAGCAGACACCGATCCTTGTACAGGCCGAGGTCGATGCCGCCCGCCGACAAGACGACGTCGCGCAGGCTGTCATAGGCCTCGGACTCCAGCCTGGCATACATGCCCCCGCCGGGATGGTTCGCCTCTGCACCCATGCCGCCCCCTGTCCCCCGCACCCCGAATGGAGGTGCCGCGGAAGGACCGCCCGGTCATCGGCTCATCGTCGCTTGGAGAGGTCACGCTTGGCGCCGCGCGTCTGTCCCGTCCCCACCACGGGATCCGCCGGCGCGCCCATCCCGGAGACCACACGCAGATTCTGCTCGAACTCCTTCAGGCGCGCCAACTCCACTTTCAGCCGGCTCAACTGCTCGGCCTGCTTCTCCAGAAGGGAGGCCAGCGACTGATTCTCGCGTTCCAGGTAGGTCATGCGCGCGAGGTCCACCTGCCACCGGAAGAGCTGGAGGACCGACGTGGTGGAGCCGACCAGCCAGAGACCGAGGAAGAGCACCGAGACGAGCAGGAACCGCTTGGACAGGCGCACCCGCCGCATGCGGCCGGCTTCGGTGAAGGCCACGATCGTCACCGCCCCGCGCAGGGCCCGCCGGACCCCCTCCAGGCTCACGCGGTGGCTCGTGCCCGTGCCCGTTCCCGCGCGCATCGTCTTCATGACCGCCCTCTCCTGTCCGGCGACCGCCCCGCCAGTCGGCCTCTTCCGCTCATGGTGCAGCCGAGAAATGATCGAACCCGCCAGCCATGGCGTGCTCCCGTCCGTCCGCCGTCTCCAATCGGGCCCCCAGGGGTTCGGCCACCACCGCCCCCAGTGCCGTCACCTCGAGCTCGGGTGCCACCGCCAAGAGGCGCGGCCGCGGATCCGCGCGGCTCGTGAACAGGAGCTCGTAGTCCTCGCCGCCCCGCAGGGCGAGATCGAGCGGATCCCGACCGAGCCAACGCCCGACCACCGCAGCCGCGGGGTGAATCGGAACCCGGCCCGCCTGGATGCGCGCCCCCACCCGGCTCTCCGTACAGAGGTGACCGAGGTCCGAGGCGATCCCGTCGCTGACGTCGATCATCGCCGTGGCACAGCCAACCAGGGCCTGCCCGATCGCCAGCCGCGGCACCGGCAGAAGGTGCGCCCGGAGGCCCGCCTGCAGCGCCGCCTCCTCTGCCGGCCCGATCCAGGTGGGACGCGGGAGCCCCGCGGGCCACGGCGAGTCCGGCCGCAGGCCGCTCTCCAGCGCCAGCAGTCCCGCGGCGGACCCGCCCAGCCGGCCCGTCACCCACACGGTCTCCTCCGGATGCGCCCCGGAACGGAGAATCGCCCGGCCCGCGGCCACCACGCCGAGCAGGGTGACGGACAGGACCAGCCCGCTCCGGGAAGCGCACGTGTCGCCCCCCACCAGGGCCACCCCGTAGGCGGCGGCTTCTTCCTCCAGGCCGGCCAAGAGGGCTTCGATCTCGGCCAGCGGGACCCCGCTGGGCGGGACCCCGAGCCCCAGCAGCGCGTGCTGCGGCCGTCCGCCCATGGCCGCGATGTCGCTCAGGTTCACCGCCAGCGTCTTCCGGCCCAACTCCCTCGGGCATCCCCAGTGGCGCTGAAAGTGCACCCCCTCCAGCAGCATGTCGGTGGTGGCGATCACCTCTGCATCCGCCTCGGGGCGGAGCACGGCGGCGTCGTCCCCGATGCCCAGGACCGTGCCGGGCGATCGGTGGCGCATCCGCTCGCGGATCAGGCCGATCAGGCCGAACTCTCCCAGGTGTGCCAGCGCGGGATCCATCCGGTCAATTCCCAATGACCAATTCCCAATGACCAATCGAAGGACCATCGTTGGTCATTCGCCATTGGTCATTGGTCATTCGGTGTGTGGTCATTCTCGCTAGAGCGCCACCTGCTCCAGGGCCGCCAGGACCTGCCGACGGATCGCGTGGACATCGAGGAGCGACCGCACGAGACGCCCATCCTCGATCAGCGGGGCAAGCAGGGGGGTCGCCTCCACCCCGCAGCACGCCGGCGCGGGCGATCCGGCGGGCACCACCGCATTCTGGCCGCACGTGCCGCAGCGATAGACCTCTTTCCGTCCGGACATCTTCCCGCGCTTGGCCACCGGGGCCCCGTCCACCTCCACGATGTCCATGGCGAAATTCAGGACGGGGGCGTTGCTGATGGAGGTCCCGACCCCGTACGCGTCCGCCACTGGGTTCAGGCGCAGGATCTCCTCTTCGTCCAGCCCCCCACTCACGAAGAGCTTCACGTGACGGAAGCCCCGGAGATCGAGCTCCCACCGCACCTCCCGGAGGATTCCCAGGATGTCGCCGCGGCGCGAGGCCGGCGTGTCCAATCGGACGGCATACAGGTCCCCGCCCAAGGCCTGGGCCACCCGGACGGCCTCCACCTTCTCGTCCCCGAAGGTGTCGATGAGGACCACCCGGCGAATGGCCCGATCGATGATCTCGTGGAAGGCCTGGGCGGCCGCCACCGTGTCCCCGAGCATGAGGATCAAGGAGTGCGGCATCGTCCCGCTGGGCTCGAGCTGGAGCAGCTCGGCGCTCTTGACCACCGAGACCCCGTCACACCCCCCCAGGTAGGCATTGCGCTCGATCATCGGGGCGAGGGTCGGGTGCATGCGCCTGGCCCCGAAGCTGACCACCGGATGGTCCCCGGCCGCCTTCTTGCACCGGGCGGCCTTGGTGGCCACGCCCGAGGCCTGGCAGAGGAGCCCCAGGAGGGCCGTCTCGTACTGGGCGAAGTCCGTGTACCGCCCCTCGATGGTCAGCACCGGCTGCATCGTGCCGAAGATCGTGCCTTCGGGCAGTGCACGGACCGCCACCGGGAGGCCTTGGAGCAGGACGGCTACCTCCTCGATGCCGGCCAGGATGCCCCAGCCCCACCCCCCCGGAAAGCTCTTCAGCACGATCTCGGCCACGGCCCGCTTGGCGATCCCTTTCTGTCGGAGGATCTCCAGGGTCCGCAGGAAATACACGTCGGTGACCTGTCCGCTCTTGATGTCCGCGTCGCTGGCTGTGTGAAAGAGGGGGCTGTTCATCGGGGTTCTGGACCTCCACCTGTCAAGGAGAGCGATCGCCGGCGGCCGCGTGCGGCTCGCCACCACTCCCCCTCCAGGCGCTGTGTGTCGTTTTCGGCTCGCCGCGCCCTATGCTCGCTCCTGCGAACCACTCTCTTGATCCCGACCGTCATCCCTGCCGCTGTCGGCTCTCCCTATCGCTGTCGGGTTGTGCGGGCAGCGCATCGTTCACCCGGGCGAACTCCTCCAGACTGAGCGTCTCCCCCCGTCGTCCCCCCTCGATCCCCGCGCGCGCCAGGGCTAGGGCGACCGCCCGAGCGTCCCACCCCGCGCGACCCAGGGCGTTCCGCAGGGTCTTCCGCCGCTGCCCGAAGGCGGCGCGGACCACCCGGAAGAGTTGATCGGGGTCCGCCGCCGGCACCCGGGGGGCTGGCAGGAGGTCCAGTCGAACCAGCGCGGAATCGACCTGGGGCACCGGGAAGAAGGCCGTCGGCGGAATCTGGAGCACCAGCCGAACGTCGGCCCAGTACCGGCAGGCGACCGTGAGCGCCCCATACGCCTTCCGGCCGGGGGGCGCCGTCAGGCGGTCGGCCACCTCGCGCTGCACGGTGAGGAAGAGGGCTGCGAAGGCCTCCCGGAACGTGAGGAGGCGGAGGATCAGGGGGGTGGTGATGTAGTAGGGAATGTTGGCCACCACCCGGATCGCCCCCCAGCTCGGCTGCTCGCGAAGCGCCCGGGAGAAGTCGAAGTCGAGGGCGTCGGCCACATGCACCGTCAGACCGGGGTGATCCCGCAGCCGCTCCCGGAGGGCCTGCGCCAGCCCGCGATCCACCTCGACCGCCAGCACGCTCGCCCCGGCCAAGAGCAGGGCCTCGGTGAGCACGCCCGTGCCCGGCCCGACCTCGACCACCGCGCTCCCGGGTCCGACGCCCGCCGCCTCGACGATACGATCGCGCACCTGCGGGTCCACCAGGAAGTGCTGTCCGCGGGTTCGGTGCGGCCGTAGGCCGTGGGCTCGGAGCAACACCCGCGTCTCCGTGAGGAGCCAGGCGGGGTGCCGGTCCGCCCGGATCACCCGGCCGTCCGGGGGGCCGTCGCCTGATTCAGGTAGATGCGGGCGAGCTGGTGTGTGGGGTCGAGCGCGAGGGCCCGCTCCCATGCTGCCACCGCGTCCGTGAGGTTCCCCATCTTCTGGTGGAGCAATCCGAGGTTGACATGTCCCTCGGCGTACTTCGGGTTGAGTTCCAGGGCGCGCAGGAGCGAGGCCTGGGCGCCGGCGTAATCGCCCAGCTCGCGGCAGCTCACCGCCCGCCGGTTGTGGATGTCCGGGAAGTTCGGGCACAGCTTGAGCGCCTTGTCGTACTCGCCGATCGCCTCGGCATACATCCCCAGCGCATGATACTTCCGGGCGAGGTCGGCGTGCGCATTGGCGAGCTTCCCCAGCACGCCCAGGCTGTGCTGGATGCGGCTCCCGGGCTCCCGCGACTGGAGCTCCCCGACCTCCTGCGCCGCCTGCTCGTAGGCCCCCATCTCGGCCAGCGTGATGGCCAGGTTGATCTGCGCCTCGCTGTAGTTGGGATTCAGGCGGAGGGCCTGCCGGAACAGCTCCACGGCCTTCTCCGGCGCCCCGTGGTGGCTGGCAATCACGCCCAGCATGTTGTAGACGTTGGCGTAGGTGGGGGTGCGCTCGACGACCTGGCGCAGGAGGTCCTCCGCCTCGGCGTACTCCGCCGCCTGGAACGCCGCGGTCCCCTGTTGGATGAGTTGCCGGATTTCGGTCGCCATCTTCTGCCCTCTGGCCGCTCGCCACCAGCCCTTGACCCCTCGCCGTCATCGTCGAACCGATCTGGCTGGCTAGCGGCTAATGGCTCGTGGCTCGGATCAACGGAAGACCGGATATCCCCTCAGGGTCTCCGCGAGTTCGTCCCACGTCGTCTGCAAGGCCTCCCACACGCGGTCCAAGGGCCCCGGCCCCTTGGGCTTGGGGGGGCCTGTTCGGACCAGCGTCACCCCGAGGCGCACGGCCGCCGGCGGGGCCCACTCGGACTGGGAATACTCCTGCACGAGACGCTGGAAGGCCGCCCGGGCGTCATCCTTCTGCTCCAGTCGCCACAGGGACTCTCCGAGATAGTACAGGGCCTCGTCGTCGAAGCCCGCCCCCCCATACTGCTTGAGCAGCGCGGTAAACCGCCCCACCGCCGCCCCGTAGTTGCCCCGGTGATAATAGAACGTGCCGACGTACAGCTCCTTTTCCGCCAGTTTGCGTCGGGCGACGATCGCCCGCTCCTGCGCGTCCGCCGCCAGGGGGGAGTCCGGCATCTGCTTGAGCAGTACTTCGAACTCTTCGAGGGCCTTCTTGCTGTAGGTCTGATCGCGGTCCGGCGAGTCCGACTGGCGGAAGTAGGACATCCCGAGGTAGTAGTGCGCTTCGTCGGCGCGCTCGTGCTGGGGGTGGAGCTCCAGGAAACGCTGCAGTTCGGCGCGCGCCTCGTCGTACTTCTTCTCGAGGTAGAGGGCCTTGCCGGTCGACAGGCGGGCCAGGGAGACCAGGTCGCTGTCCGGGTACTGGTTCATCAGGCGCTGCAGCTCCTTGCGCGCCTCGTCGTACCGATGCCGCGACAGCTGCGTCTCGGCCGACCGCAGCAGGTCCTGATCCGTCGGCTGCGACTCTCGACGCGGGGGCCGCCCGTACAGATACTCGTAGACCGCACACCCGGAGAGGAGGAGGCTCATCACCAGGCAGAGGAGGCCCACCTGCCGGAGGCGCCCCCTCCGGCTTCCCAAGGTTCCGCTCATGCGACCCACTCTATTCTGTCCGTGGCCCGACTCCCCCTGGCCCCGGTCGCCCGGCAGCCACCTGCCCTGCCGACCGTCAGCCCGGGAAAGAACGATGGGGCCGCCCCCCTCCGGCGGGACGGGCCCGTCACGCCGACTCGGCCTTTTTCTGGTAGAGGATGATGGGGTGCTTCCGCTCGACGACGACCTCCCGGTTGATGATGCACTCGCTGATGCCGGACTGCGACGGGAGCTCGTACATGATGTCGAGCATGATGTCTTCCAGGACGGCCCGCAGGCCACGGGCGCCCGTCCCGCGTTTGGCTGCCTCCTCGGCCACCGCCACCACCGCATCCTCCGTGAAGCTCAACTTCACGTGCTCGAAGTCGAAGAACTTCTGGTACTGGCGCAGCAGCGCGTTCCTCGGCTCTTTCAGGATGCGCACCAGCAGCTTCTCGTCGAGCTCGTGGAGCACGGCCACCACGGGAAGTC
>JBGPQZ010000036.1:0-15459 GCA_041489335.1 Methylomirabilia bacterium | reverse complement strand
GTCCAGATGATCCAGCCTCGGCCCCAGGTGCGGAACCAGACCTCCTCCACGCTTCCCCGCCGGTTCCTGCCTTCGCGGCATATGGTCCCGCGCGGACCCGACGACTCCGGCGACCCGTTTCTCTCCTGACATCTCTTAGGGAAACGAGTGCAACCCCTAAAGGAGGAGACTGCCTGTCGCAGGATAGGTGTCTCTCTCCAGGAGAGAAACCATGAGCGAGGAAGCTCAGCAACAAGAACAGGCCGGGCCAAGAAAGCACCTGGGGAAAAGCCAGGCCGTCGCCGTCATGGTCGTGGGCGCCCTGATGATCCTCATCCCCTGGTTCTTCTTCCCGGCTGAGCAGGGGTCCACATCGCAGATCGTGAAGACCCTCGTGGGGGTGGCGGGGTTCGTCATCCTGTGCGTAGGGGCATACTACCGGCCATAGGTTGTGTCCAGACGTACCGCGACGGCTCGTGCCAAACGGTGCGGGCCGTCGTTTTTTTGGCCTGCATGGTTCACCGTAACGGCAGAGGATCTCCCCCCACGGCGACCCGTTGCGTGGCTTGCGGTCCGAGTCGCACGTCTGCATCTATCCGCGACGCAGGACCTCCATGGCCTGGTCCCCGATCCGCTTCCCCTCCGGATCGTCCGTGACCAGCTCGATCTGCCCCGGCCCCGTCGCCCCCAGGCCGAGCGCCGCGGCCCGGGCGATCTGCTCCTGGTCGAAGACCCGGCCGTGGGAGATCGTGGCGTTGCCCCCGTGCATCCTGAGCAGCGCCACGCCCACGGCATCCACGGCGACGCGGTCCGCCCCGAAGATCATCACCTGGGGCCGGACCAGCGTCCCGCTCTCGGGCCCGCCGTCGGTGAAGGCCTCCAGGCCGTCCAGGACGATAAGCGCGGGCCGGTAGAGCTGGTTGATCTCGGCGATCATCCGGCGCTGGTGCGCCGAGCCGTGCAGCTCGCCCATGTAATTGTACTGGTCGCGCGGCCCGTACTTGGCCACCATCCCCACCGAGTTCTTCAAGGACAGCGTGAAGTGGCCGCCGTAGCGGTGGGTCTTGAGGCAGCAGGTCTGCACGATGAGGTCGGCCTCCCGGAGCAGGCGGGGAAACAGCACCCCGCGCGACCAGTGTCCGCCGGGGAGCCGCTCCGGGAGCCAGCCCTCAGCCGGGGTCTCCTCCAGGACCACCGCCCCGAAGCCCATCTGGTTCGCCAGGGCGAAGACGCCCTTCCGCTCCATGACCTGCCGGGTGTTCCCCATGCCGCTCCGGTCCGCCACGCTGAGCGAGGACGCGCCCGCCGTGAGGAACTGCTGCGCCAGCACCCGGATCGTGTCCAGGTGGGTGGACGCCGGGAACTCGTCGGCGCTGTTCAGGTTCGGCTTGAGGACGACCCGCTTGCCCCGGACCGTCGGCATGCCGAGCGCCTGGAGGCCGCGACGGATTCCGTCGGCCCGATCCGTGGTCCGCACCAGGAACACCGGAGATGCCGCCGCCCGAGCCGTGCCCGCCGTCATCGTCATGGCCACCCCCGCGTGAAGGAACGCCCGTCGCGTGATCCGCCCCATCCACCGACACGGCTAATCTTGCAGGCGGACGACGGAGGTCAGGTGGCGCGGCCGATCGGGGTTCAGCCCGCCCCTGACCGCCCGATGATACGCCAAGGCCTGGGCGAACGGGAGGTAGAGGAGGGAACGGGCGGCATCCGTGAGGCCCATGCCCAGCGCCACGTCCACCTCGGCCTCGGCCAGAGCCTTCCAGTCGTCCCGCAGGATCACCACCATCGTCCCGTGGTTCCGCAGGTCGCGGACGAGGTCCGCCTCCAGTCGCGCACCGGCCCGCGTGCCGAAGAGGACCGCCACGGCCCCCGGCCCCGCCAGGGCGATCGGCCCGTGCCGGAACTCCAGCGGGTGATAGGCCACGGCCGGCCGCTCCGCCATCTCGGTCAGCTTCAGCATCGCCTCCCAGGCGATCCCGTGGGTCGGACCGCCGCCCAGGAAGACGAAGCGCGCGGCGCCCGCACCGATGTCCTGCATCAGCGGGAGGGCGATCTTGAGGACCCGTCGGCCCAGGGCCGGCAGGCGCTGGAGCTCCCGCCGGAAGTGCTTCTCTCCTCCGCAGGTCGCCGCCACCAGCAGCGCCAGGAGGAGCAGACTGCTGAAGGACTTGGTCATCACCACGCTTCGCTCCCCGCCCTTCGGCGAGACGAGCGTAAGGTCGGCTTCCCGCGCGAGCGGGCTCCGCTTGCTGCAGGTCAGCGAAAGCGTCGGGATGCCTCGGCGGGCCGCGACCCGGACGGCGCGCAGCGTCTCGCTGGTCGTGCCGGAGCGCGACGAGGCCACCAGGAGCGGGATGGAGGCCGGGGCGAAGACGGCGTCCGCGAACTGGAGGATCTCCGACGCGGGGACGGCCTTGGCCGCCAGGCCGGTGACTTCCTGGAAGACCGCGGCCGCCGTCAGGGAGAGATAATACGAGGAGCCGCACCCCGTGAACACGACCGTGTCCGGCGATCGCGCCTCGAAGAGCCGCTCGACCCGCTCTGCCTTCGACCCGAAGGCTTCAATCGCCGCCGCCCAGGCCTCGGGCTGCTCCTGGATCTCTCGCAGGGTGACTGTGCCTCGCATGGCAGCACATCCTTTCATTGGAAAGAAATGACCAATGGCAAATGCCCAATGCGGTGCCGCAATTGGTCATTGGGATTTGGTCATTGGTCATTCGTCCCCATGTGCATTCGGATAAAATCCTCGACCTCCGCCCGGTTCCTGAACGCCCCGCTCCCGCCCGGCCGGCCGACCGTCAAGGCCCCGCAGGCGTTCCCCCAGCGCAGGCACTCGGCAATCGGCCAACCCGCCAGGCGCCCATAGAGGAACCCGGCGTTGAAGGCGTCCCCCGCTCCCGTGGGATCCACGGGCTGCACCGGGAACCCGGGCTGCACCGTCCAGTCCCCGCGGCGAATGGCGGCCGCCCCCGCGGCACCCCGCTTCACCACCACGCTGGCGACCCGCTCGGCCAGCCGTCCGGCCGCCGTGCGCCAGTCGGCGTCTCGCCCCAATGCCTGGGCTTCGCCCTCGTTCACGAACAGGATGTCGAGGTGGGCGTAGAGCGCCCCGAGGCTCGCGTCCCATGCCTCTGCCGGGTCCCAGCCCGGATCCAGCGAGGTGCTGAGCCCGTGGGCCTGTGCCGCGGCCAAGAGATCGCCGCAGCCATCCTGCAGCGCGCGCTGGAGGAAAAGCGAGGAGACGTGAAGATGGCGGGCCGAGGCGAGATAGGCCGGATCCACGTCCGCCGCCGAAAGGCAACCCATGGCGCCCGCGAACGTCACCATGGCGCGGTCCTTCGGGTAGGCCAGCGAGACCGTGATGCCGGTCCGCACCGAGGCGTCCCGGATCACGCGGCTCCCGTCGATCCCCCGCTCCGCCAGGGCCCGCAGGACGAACTCGCCGAAGGGGTCCGCGCCGACCTTCCCCACGATCCCCACCCGTAGGCCCAGGGCCGCCAGGTTCGCGGCGCAGAGCGCGCTGGAGCTCCCCAGGGTGAAGGTGCAGCGGTCCGCCAGGATCTCCCGCCCCAGGCGCGGCAATCCGTCCATCCCGTCCAGGATCAGGTCGGGATTGAGTTCCCCCACGGCGACCACGTCCAGGCCGGCCATCACCTCACCAGGGGATCTTGAGGAGTCGGGCCAGGTTGCCCCCCAGCACCTGGATGTCAGTCATGCCGGTATCACGACCCCCAGCCGGGAGAGATCGGCAGCGCACTGCGCCGGCGATTGGAACTGGAACGCGTGCATCCCGACCCGCTTCGCCCCCTCGACGTTTCCCGGCCGATCGTCAATGAAGACGCAGGCCTCGGCGGGCAGGCCCGACCGCCGGAGCGCCTCCCGGTAGATGCCCGGATCCGGCTTCATCACGCCCACCTCGTACGAGACCACGCACTCGTCGAAGAACTGGACCACCCCCACGGTCTGCCGCACGTAGCCGAAGTGGATCTCGTTGGTGTCCGACAGGAGGTAGAGCGGGTAGCGCGCGTGCAACCGGCGGAGCAGGTCGCAGGTTGCCGGGATCTCGGTGAAGATGTCCCCGTACATGGGGAAGAACTCGTCGTACGGCACCTCCGCGTGCAGCCGTGCCACCAACTCCTGGTGATAGGCCGGCCCGGTCAGCTTCCCCAGCTCGAACTCCGCCTGGAGCGTCCCGCCGAACACGACGGCGTACACCTCGTCCGTGGTCCGGCCGATCCGCCGGGCCAGGCGGTCGCAAAAGATGCGGTAGTCGTACGTACAGATCACGCCGCCGAAGTCGCTGACGATCAGGCGGATCCCCACGTCGTGCGCCATCACGCGCCCCCCGATCGCAGCCATCGATCGAGCCAGGCATAGGCTGCCTCGCGCATGGGACCGGAGAAGGCGTGGCCGCCCGGGAAGAGATCCAGGCGCAGTCGTCCCGGGGCCCTGGCGTAGGCCCGCCTGGCCCCCCGAACCGTCGCCTGGACCCCCGCCAGCGGGAAGATGGGGTCGTCCTCCCCGGCCAGGGCCAGGAAGGGCCGCGGCGCCACCAGGCCGAGGACGCGCTCCAGGTCGCCGTAGCGGCGAAGCCCCGGCACGTAGGCCGCATAGTTGTGCAGGATCCCCCCCGCGAAGATCGCCTGGTAGCTGCTGAAGCCGCAACTCGACGCGGCCGCGGCGACCCGCCGGTCCAACGCCGAGAGGAAGAGCGTCTCCTGGCCGCCCAGCGAGTGCCCGAGGCAGCCGATCCGCCGCGCATCCACTTCCTTGCGCGCGGCCAGATAATCCAGCGCCCGCATGAGGTCCCAGAGCATCTTGGCCTGCAGGGAGGAGCCCTCGGTCAGGAGACCCATCGCCAGGAAGCGCTCGTAGTCCTGGCCGCGCAGCGTCGGGTGCTGCCGCTCTTCGAACCCGAGGGCGTCCGGGGCGAAGGTCACGTAGCCGCGCCGCGCCAGCTCCAGGGCGCAGAACTGCTCGGGGTTCCCCGCCAGGCCGGCCGGCTCGCTCTTCCCCAGGTGAAACTCCCGGTGGTGCTGGTGGAGGCAGAGGACGGCCGGGTGCGGGCCGGGACCGGGCGGCAGGAACAGGTACGCGCTCACCCGCTCGGAGGTGGCCACCGCGTAGCGCACCTTCTCGCGGACGACGGTGTGGAGGGGGGCGCGCTCCAGGATGGTGGGCCGCAGCGCAGAGCGTGCCGGCATCCGCCCCAGGAGCCGTCGCAGGGTTCGGCGAAATCCGTCGGCCATGGCCTCCCCCTCACACGCCGAGCGCCCCGCGCTCGCCCAGCACCCGATACGTCAGGAACAGCGGGACGAAGGCCGCCACGATCAGGATCGAGGCCAGCGCGGAGGCGGTCCCGAAGTGGTTGCTGAAGACCTCGGTGAAGATGGCCACCGACATCGTGGCCCAGGGGCCCGAGTAGAGCAGAATGGAGGAACTCAGCTCGCCGATGGTGGTCATCCACGCCAGCGCGGCCCCCGAGATGATCGCCGGGAACATCAGAGGGATCGTCACCTTCAGGAACGTCCGAAACGGCGGGACCCCCAGGCTGACCGAGGCCTCCTCCACCCGGATGTCGATCTGCTGGAGCATGGCGGTGCAGGAGCGCACCGGGTAGGGCAGGTGGCGGATGAAGTACGAGACCAGCAGGATCACCCAGGTGCCCGTGAGAACGACGGGCGGCCGGTTGTAGACCACGATCAGGCCCACCCCGACCACCGTCCCCGGGATGGCGTAGGCCAGCATGATGAGGGTGTCGAGGAGCGCGTGAGCGCGCGACCGGCGGCGCGCCAGCAGATACGCCACCAAGACGCCCAGCAGGACGTCGAAGACCACGGCCAGCGCGGTGAGCCCGAAGGTGTTGGCGATGGCCCGGGGGACCCTGAAGAAGATGGTCTCGTAGCTCATCAGGCTGAACCCCGCATACATCACCGGGCCCTTCGTCGGCATGAAGGAGGAGATGATGATGGTCACGGCGGGGATCAGGGCCACCGTCACGACCGCGTAGGCAAAGACGGTGAGGAGAAGCAGGCGGCCCCGGCTCGTGCGCTTGGGCAGGAGCGGCTGGATGCAGACCACGTTGTAGGCCTTGCGGAAGGCGTAGTAGCGCTGGGCCATCAGGGCCGTCGTGTTCACCAGGATCAGGAGGCTCCCCAGCGTGCTGGCCATGGCCGGGTTGCCGCCCAGCTCGTTCATGAACTCCCCGTACATCAGCGTGGGGAGCGTGCGCAGCCCCTCGCCGATGATCATGGGCGTCCCGAAGTCGGCCATCGTCCCCATGAAAACCAGCAAGCCGCCGGCCGTGAGCGACGGGGCCAGGATGGGCAGGATGGCCGTGCAGAGCGTGCGCCGGGGCGGGGAGCCCAAGCTCAAGGCCGCATCCTCGATGGACTGGTCCACCGAGCGGAGCGCCGCCGACACCAGCAGGAAGACGAAGGGGAAGTACTGCACGATGAAGACGAGCAGGATGCCGCGCCAGCCGTAGATGGTGGGGAGGCTCCAACCGAAGGTGTCCAGCAGCCGATTGACGAGTCCCATCCGGCCGAAGAGGACGACCCAGGAGTAGGCACCGATGAAGGGGGGCGAGAGCAGCGACAGGTTGGCCGCGGCCCGCAGGAAGGCCTTGCCGGGCAGCGGGTAGCGCGTGACGGCGAAGGCCAGGGACGTCCCCAGGAGGAGGGCCCCCAGCGTGGCGAGCGTGCTTAGGTAGAGGCTGTTGATGATGCTCGAGTAGTAGTAGCGGTGGGTGAAGAAGCGCTCGTAGTTGGCCGCCAGGACGAAGCGCTTCTCCTCGCCGCTGAAGCTGGTGACGAGGACGGTGGCCAACGGGTAGACGAGGAAGGCCAGGACCGTGAGGAAGGCGGCGACCGTCACGGTCCACCACAGGTCCCGGCGTCGCCCGTGCATCTTACGCCCCGCCCGCCTCGTCGGGCAGCGCGACGGCCCGACTGGCGGCGAACCAGAGGGTCAGCCGGTCCCCCACCGCCCGGATGGCGGCGAAGTCCGGGTTGTGGATGTCGGCCGTGACGGTGAGCCCGTCCGCCACCCGCACCTGGTAGCGGACGACCGCCCCCAGGTAGGCCGCCTCCACGACCGTGCCGGCGAGGCGATTCCACGCCTCGTCCGCGTTCCTCCCCGGCTCCAGCGCGAACGACTCGGGCCGCACGCCGACCGCGATCGAGGCGCCCGGCAGATCCGGGGCGCCTCCGGCGCGCACCTGCCAGCGCTCCCCGAAGCTCGTCGCCACCGCCCGCAAGAGGTCGGCCGGGCCGGGTCCCTCCACGCGGCCCGGGAAGACGTTCATGGTGCCGACGAAGTCCGCCACGAACCGGTTGCCCGGCTTGAGGTACAACTCCCAGGGCTTCCCCATCTGGAGCACCCGCCCCCGGTCCATCACCGCGATGGTGTCCGAGATGGCCAGGGCCTCCTCCTGATCGTGCGTCACGTAGATCGTGGTGATCTGCAGCTCCCGCTGCAGCGCCCGGATGAGCGAGCGGATCTGCACGCGCAGCTTGGCGTCCAGGTTGGACAGGGGCTCGTCCATCAGGAGAAGGCGCGGCTCGATGACCAGGGCCCGGGCCAGGACCACCCGCTGCTGCTGGCCGCCGGAGAGCTGGCTCGGCATCCGGTCCAGCAGCCCCTCGAGCTGCACCAGGCGACCCGCCTCCGACACCTTGGCGGCGATCCGCTCGGGCGGGACGCGCCGCGCCCGCAGGCCGTAGGCGATGTTCTCGCCCACCGTCAGGTGGGGGAAGATGGCGTAGCTCTGGAAGACGACGCCGATGTTGCGGAGGTAGGGGGGCACCTCGTCCATCCGGTCCTCGTTGAAGAGGACGCTGCCTGCGTCCTGCTCCAGGAGGCCGGCGATGATCCGCAGGAGGGTGGTCTTGCCGCAGCCGCTGGGACCCACCAGCGTGAACAGCTCACCCGGCCGGACCTCCAGGCTGATGCCGTCGATGGCCCGTGTGTCCCCGAACCGCTTGACGATGCCCTGCACTTGGACGCGTGTCATGGGCCTCCGCCCCGGCCGCGGAAAAAGGGAAGCGAGGCGCACGACGCGCCTCGCTTCCCGGAAGGTCGCACCACGGAAGGACCCGCCCCGCTCACTGGGTCTTGATCAGCGCGTCCTGGAACCGCTTCAGGAGTTGGCTGCGGTTGTTGGCCGCGTAGTCCAGGTCGTACGTGATGGCCTTGATCTGGTCCAATGTAGGCAATCCAGCCGGTGAGCTCACGTCTTTCCGGACGGACCGTCGGCCGAACCGCTCCACCATGAGCTGCTGCATCTCCTTGGACACGGTCCAATCGAGGAACAGCTTGGCCGCGTTCGGGTGCGGGGCGTTCTTGATCACGGCGCTGCCGTCCAGCGTGATGGCCGTCCCCTCCGACGGGTAGATCAGGCCGATGGGCGCCCCGCCCTTCAGGTAGTCGAAGGCCGCCTGCTCGAAGGTGAGGCCGATGGGATATTCCCCGTTGGCCACCCCCTGGTAGGTCATGCTGGACTTGGGCAGGACCACGCACTGGCGCAGGAGGTCCTCGACAAACTTCCAGCCGGTCTCGTTCTTTCCGTAGATGGTGAGCCAGGTGATGAGCAGGGTGTAGGACGAGCCGGACTTCGAGGCATCGGCGTAGGCCACCTTGCCCTTCCACTTCGCATCCAGGACGTCCTTCCAGGCCTTCGGCTTCTCGGCCTCGCTCACCAGCTTCTTGTTGTACATGATGCTATAGGGCATGGTGGTGAAGGGCGACCAGACCCGGTCCGCCGGAACCTGGCCGGGGAAGAAACTGCCAGCCTCTGCGGACAGGTAGGGCTCGAACAACCCCTTCTTGTCGCCGATGGCCTCCGGGCCGAAGCTCCAGCCCACGTCTCCCAGCGGCCGCTCCCGCTCCGCCTCCATTCGCTTGATGATCTCGCCCGTCCCGGCCACCACGGTCGAGACCTTGATACCCGGGTACTTCTTCTCGAAGGCCGCCGCCACCGCGTTCACCATGTCGGCGTCGGCTGCGGAGTACACCACCACGGAGTCTTCCAGCTTGCCCTGCGCGCCCGCGCCTGCGACCATGGCCGCCAGGACGCACGCGACGGCGCCAACCGTCACCAGCCAGCAATGTTCTCGTCCCATGGCTCGCCTCCTCTGTTTGGGGAGAGACCCAGACTACCAGATACGCCTACTACAACCGCCTGCAAAAAGCAAGGGTCAATGCCGCCCGCGGGCCGGCGCGGGGCCGCCGGGACGGGTCTCCCCGCACGACCGGCAGGGATTCCACACCATCCGTCCGTTTCACTTGACCAAGATATGGGGATGGTGGCATGCTATTAGAATTCTGCTAATGGAGGAAGGACCGAGGGATTCGCATGGCCACGGACAGCCAACTGGTCGCCATCACGCTGCACCGCGTCCCCCGCAAGGAGGTCTGCGGTGTGGTGATCCTCGAGCAGCAGGAGGACGCCTCCTGGCTCGGACGGTGTAGCAAGTGCGGGGGGGAATTTCGATTGGAGCGGGACCCGAAGTTCGAAACCCAGGTTCGGGCGATGCGCAACTGACGGGCCTGCCCATCCCGGGCCGCGTCGGACCTCGGACCCGCGTGTCACGCTGCTGTCCTCTAACCTGCCGGCTCCCGGTACAGTCGGGGCCGCAACCGCAAGGAGGAACCATGGCGCGACCAAGCAGGACCAAGACGTTGGCATCCCTGGAAGGCAAGCTGGGAACGATCCGGCAGGAAGTGCAGCAGGTGCTGCGGGGCCTCAAGCGGGAAATCGTCAGGCGTGAGACCGAGCTCGCGGGCCTGAAGGCGGAATACGGTCGAGGGGCCGTCCTGCTCCAGGGAGCCGGGAAGGCCGCCGTCGCCGCTGCCCCGGTGCCACGCCGGGCCAAGCGGGCGCGCCCGATCGACTGGAAAAAGGTGTGGTCCTTCCTCCCCGATCGCTTCACGCTGAAGACACTGGCCAGCCACCCGCAGGCGGGCAAGCGCCCCAAGTCCCACCTCTACGCCATCGTGTCGCGCTGGAAGAAGGAGAAGAAGCTCGTCCCGGATCCCGCTGGCGGCTACCGGAAGCTCTCGCCCAAGTCCGCGAAGCCGAAGCCCCGGCCGAAGCCGGCGCGGGCTCCGAAGCCTGTCCCGCAGCCCGCGACGCCGACCGCCTGACGGAACGGCGACCTGACAAGAAACCACAGATTACGCAGATTGCACAGATTGCCCGGAGAATCAAGGGTCGAGAGCCGAGACAGGAATCTGCGAACTCTGTGTAATCTGTGGTTCCCGCAGGGTCCGTCAGCGTCGGTGCGCCTGGTCGAAGAGCAGGAACGCGATGGCGTACAGGATGGCGATGACTGCGCCGCCCGCGTAGGCGCGCGGACTCAGGCCGGCGGCGGGCACCCCAACCATCCACGAGGCGTTGGCGATCGCCAGGCAGACCAGCGACGTCCCCAAGGCGAGGTACGCCAGACTCAACCACACCCGCATAACAGCCCCTCCCGTGCCGACTCCTCACCCGAAATATCTCACCGCAAAGCACGCAAAGACCGCGAAGAAAACATGCGCTTCAGGATGGGCAATTGTATTTCGGTGGCTCTCTCTTTGCGTACTTTGCCTGCCTGTGCGTTCCGCACGCAGACAGGCGCTCTTTGCGGTTCACTTGCGGCGTTTGGGCTCAGACGATTCGGAAGCGCTGTGCCGGCAGGTGCTCGTTCTTGCACCGCGGACAGCGCGACGGGTCGGAAAACCGCGTCCGGTCCTTGAAGCGGAACCCGCAGGCCCCACAGACGGGCGCCAGGATCTCGATTCGCTGACGCGGCGCCACGGACCGGGCGATGTGTTCCAGATCGTTCACGATGATCCGCTTGGCGAGGAGGTACCGGGCCGCCAGTTCGTCCAGGGTCCATTCCCGCTCCAGAAGGAGCACCCGGATTTCCTGACGCCGCGTCTGCTCCACTCCCACCCCCGTATGAGATCCACAGATTACGCAGATTCACGCAGATTTCTTCTCCGCGCTAGGCTCGCGGCGCTTCGCGGAATCTGTGGAATCTGTGGAATCTGTGGATGCCGGTTCCTCGTCAGCGCTTCTCGCCGCCGACCGTGACCCCGATCCACTGCTCCCAAAGCTGGATCAACACCGGCTGCGCCTGGGAGCCCTTGCCCTGCGCCTTGGCCATGCGGAACAGCTCGTGCGCCAGGGCCGTCACCGGCACGGGGACATTCGCCGTCCGGGCCATGTTCAGGGCGTAGGCCACGTCCTTGGTCATGATGTCCACGCTGCCGCCGGGAACGAAGTTCCGCGTGAGGAGGCGCGGCACTGTCTCCTCCATCACGCGCGAGCCAGCCCAGCCGCCCTTGATCGCCTCGTGCAGGGTTGCCGGATCCAGGCCCACCTTCGCGGCCAGGGCCCACGCCTCGCACACCGAGGAGAAGTTTGCCGCCACGATCATGTTGTTGATCAGCTTGGTCGCCTGCCCCATCCCGCTGCCGCCCATGTGGACGACGGAGCGCCCCAGACAGGCGAGGATCGGCTTGCACTTGGCGAAGGCCGCGGCGTCGCCGCCCACCATGATGGAGAGGGCGGCGTCGATGGCCCCCTGCTCGCCCCCGCTCACGGGCGCATCCAGGAACGTGATGCCCTGGGCGGCACAGGCCGCCGCCGCATCCTGCGCGACCTTGGGCTCCGTCGTGCTGAGATCGGCGATGAGCGTCCCGGCCTGCATGATCGAGGCGAGGCCGCCCGCCCCCAGGACGACCTCCCGCACCACGTCCCCGGTCGGGAGGGAGAGGAATACCACCTCGCCCTGCCGGCCGGCCTCGGCCACCGACGCGGCGGCCCGGCCCCCGGCCGCCACGAACTTCTGCAGCCGACCGGCGTCCGTGTCGAAGCCGATGATCGGATACCCGGCCTTCACCAGGTTCCGGGCCATCGGCCCGCCCATGACGCCCAGTCCGAGGAATCCAATTGGTGTCTCAGGCATGGCATGCTCCTTTGAAGGGAGACTTCCCAGGGTCAACAGCCCTCGATCCTTCCGCGATATCGAAAATGCCCGGCCGCCGAGGATGATGAGATCGATCGACGCGGAGAAGCAGACCACACGGGAGACGGGGGCGTCAAGGCCAAACCGCGCTCGCTCAGCCGCCGACGCGGATCGTGAGCCCCGTGGCGGCTGCGACGTTCCGAAGCGACACGAGTGTCTCCTCCGGGACCTTGTCCCCGCCCGTGAAGGCATAGTCTCGCCCGAGGAGACGGTACTTGCCCTGGCCCAGGCGGTGGTACGGCAGGAGGTGGAGCTCCGCGATCCCCAGCCCGGCGACCCGCTCGGCGATGGCCCGCACCTCCTCCGGATCATCGTTGAATCCCGGGACGACCGGGGCACGCACGATCAGCGGCGCCCCCGCGGCCGCGAGTCGCTCCAGGTTCGCCAGGATCAGTCCCACGTCCCCGCCCGTCTCTCTCCCATGCTTGACCGGGTCGAGGTGCTTGAGGTCGTACAGGAAGAGGTCGGTCCACGGCAGGACCATCTCGATGCCCGGCCAGGGGACGTGCCCGCAGGTCTCCACGGCGGTGTGAATCCCGTGGGCGCGACAGCGCGTGAGGATCGCCTGCGCGAAGTCGGGCTGGGCCAACGGCTCGCCGCCACCCAGGGTCACCCCGCCCCCGGAGTTGGCGAAAAACGGCGCGTCCTTCAGCGCCTCGGCGACGACCTCGTCCGCGGTGACCCGCCTGCCCGCGATGGTTCGCGCCTCGGCGTAACAGATCTCCACGCACCGGCCGCATACCCTGCATCGCTCCCGCTCGTACCGCCGGCGATCCGCCTCCAGCCAGACGGCCCCGTTGGGGCAGGCCTCCACGCAGCCGCCGCAGGCGACGCACTTGGCGGGATCGAAGAGGAGCTCCGGCGCGAACCGCTGGGACTCCGGGTTCGAGCACCAGGGGCAGTGGAGCGGGCAACCCTTGAAAAAGACCAGGGTGCGGATGCCCGGCCCGTCGTGGACCGAGAATCGCTGGAGATCGAAGAGGATGCCGCGGAGCGGGATCTCAGACACAGTGCTCGGTGCGCTCGATGATGTCTTCCTGCAGGACCCGGTCGATCGTGGTGAACAGCACGCTGAATCCGGCCACGCGGACGACGAGGTCCCGGTACTGCTCAGGGTGCTTCTGGGCCGCGCGCAGGACGGCGGAACTGACCACGTTGAACTGGACGTGCTGGCCGCCAAGCGTAAAGTAGGTCCGGACGAGGGCCGCGAGGTTCTCGAGGCCCCCCTCCCCGGCCACGGACAGCGGGCTCAGCTTGAGGTTGAGCAGCGTCCCGTTCGACGACTCGAGATGGTCGAGCCGCGCCGCGGACCGGAGCACCGCCGTGGGTCCATGGCGGTCGCGCCCCTGCGCCGGCGAAATGCCGCCGTCGGCCAGGAGCATCCTGGCCGTCCGCCCGTCCGGCGTCGCCGCCACGGCGTCCCGGAACAGGGCGTGCGCCGAGATGCTCTGCAGCCCCGGCTCGTATCGGCCCGCCCGCGGATTCCGGTACTGCTTGAAACCCTTCAGGATCCGGCTGGCCAGGCTCCGGGCGATCCCGTCCACCACCTCCTCGTCGTTCCCGTACTTGGGCGCCCGATTCAGGAGGAGAAGGCGGAGGTTCTCCTGACCCGCAAAGTCCCGCGAGAGGGCCGCCAGCAGCTCGTCCATCCCGACCTTCTGCTCCTCGAAGACGAGCCGTTTCACGGCCATGAGGGCATCCGCGATGTTGGCCAGGCCCACGCTGTTGGGCGCGGTGTAGTTATAGACGGCCCCGCCCTCCTCGTAGGTGAGTCCCCGCGCCAGGCAGTCGTCCACCAGGAGCGACACGAACGGATTGGGCACGACTTTCCCCTGGAGGTCGTCCAGGATGTTGATCCCGATGACCATGAGTCGGATGGCCTGATCGAGCTGTTGCTCGAGCGCCCTCACGACCTCGTCATAGCCGCGGAACTCATGGAAGTCTGGGTCGCAATACCCGAGCCGCGCCCCGCTCGTCGGATCGGTCCCGTTGTTGAGCGCCAGATTCAGCACCTTCCCCAGGTTCAGGAAGCCCGCCGGATAATAGCCGTTGGTGCGCCCCGGCACCTGAGGCTCCACGCAGCCGACCTCGGCGTAGTTCCTGGCCTCGGCCAGGGGGACGCCCATGTTCAGGAGGACGGGGACGATGACCTCGTCGTTGAAGAAGGCGGGCAGGCCCAGGCCCTCCCGGGCCAGATCGGCGGCCGCCAGCAGGAACTCCGGCGGCGTCCCGCCGTGGACGCGGACCGACAGGGACGGCTGCGGCAGTCGGGTACGGCGCGCGGCCTCCAGACACAGATACGACAGCTCGTTGGTCGCATCCCGGCCCTCCGGCGTCTGGCCGCCGACGATCAGGTTCTGGAACAGCGGATACCCGCCGAAGCCGATCGAGGCCGTCTGGTCGCGGAGCTTCATGACCTCGTTGAACTTGACCCAGAGGCAGTCGAGCAGCTCTAGGGCGCGGTCGCGATCCAATCTCCCGGTGCGGAGGTCCGCCACGCAGAAGGGGGCCATGTACTGGTCGAACCGGCCGGGAGAAATGGAGTGGCCGTTGGATTCAATCTGGACGATCAGGTGAACGAACCAGAAGGACTGGAGGGCCTCGCGGAACGTCTCGGCGGGTTGGGCCGGCACCTTGCGGCAGATGCGGGCGATCTCCAGGAGCTCCTCGCGGCGGGTCGGGTTGGTCTCTTCCGTCGCCAGCCTCAAGGCCAGGTCGGCGTAGCGGTGGGCGAACCGGATGGCGGCCCGCCCGACCTCGACGGCGGCCTGGTAGAAGTCTCGCTTCCCGAGCGAGGCGGGATCGCTGAGGTCCAGCGTCCCCAGCCGCGCCCGGGCCTGGTTGCGAATCGCCGCGAGGCCCTGGGTGAGGACCCGGGAATAGTCGGGCGCCAGATGCCCCACCCCGCAGCCCAGGCTGGTGAGCAGGAACAAAAGCGCCTCGTGAGCCCGGAGCACCTCTTCCGGCAGGGCCCGGACGGCCCGGTCGCGGAAGGACTTCCCGTGCCACCGCGGCAGGATGGCCCGCAGGGCTTCGGCGCTCTCCGCCGGAACGGCGAATCGGTCGGCCGTCCGTTGGGGAAGGGAATCCAGCTCCTGCAGGACCCATTCCCACGAGTACTCGGGGAAGATCGGCGCCGCCCGCGGGCGGCTGGCCTGGTTGCCCACGATGAGCTCGTCGGGGTCGATGAAGACGCTCATGCCGTCGAGGACGGCGGCGAGGCACTTCGCCCTGAGGAGCACGGGGGGCAGTTCGCCGCGGAATTTCTCGTAGCACTCGGTCACGATCGCCGCCCGCTCGTGGCACACCGACGGCTCGTAGGCCATGACCCACTGCCGCAACCGCGCCGTCCGCAACTCGTCGTGATTCACGGTCGTCGCTTTCCCTAGGCGGAAACCCTGCTCGGAAGGAACGGCCCGGAGGCCGGGGCCGACTGGGTAATGCGCGCCTCATAACCTCC
>JBGPQZ010000035.1:0-15622 GCA_041489335.1 Methylomirabilia bacterium | reverse complement strand
TCACGACACCGCCTGAACCAAATGAGTCATTCGACGCCCCCATTGAAGGTTTGACCAATTCGCAGCGTGCAGTCTTTTCCAGGGGCGACGCTGCATTTGGAGAAGTATTCACATTTGAAACCGGCCTCGGCCCTCTCTTCAATCACCAAGGGCTCCCCGACTTTGAGGCCGAGGTCATCGCGCAGGCGTTTGGGTATAACCACCCGCCCGAAGCGGTCGATCGTCGTCTCCATGGCTGCCCTCCTTGAGTGGCATTATAGATTGGCATTTGCCTCACTGCAATGCCATTCCCATCCGATCCGTTCGGCGGCTTGTCGGAACAGGGGGGGGTGGTGCACAGAGGATCTGCGCAGTGCGTAGGGGTCCCGTGATCTTTGCGTCCCCTCCCTCTCAGCCTCCTACCCCTTCGGCCCGGCGACGACGTGGGTCGGCGCGCCCTGCAGGAAGTTCTCGATGTTCTCCACCGCCATGGCCAGGCCGATCTGGATGACCTCGGGGGTCATGCCCGCGGCGTGTGGCGTGAGCAGCACATTCGGCAGCGTCGTCAGCGGGTGGCCGGCGGGAAGCGGCTCCGTCTCGAAGACGTCCAGGCCGGCGCCCGCGATCTTCTTGTCGCGGAGGCACTCGATCAGGGCGGCCTCGTCCACGAGGGAGCCGCGGGCGGTGTTCACCAGGATGGCGCTGGGCTTGAGCACCGCCAGGCGCTCCCGGTTGAGGAGGTGGTGCGTCTCCGGCGTGGCCCGCAGGTGGGGCGAGAGGATGTCCGAGGTCCGCAGCAACTCGTCGAGCTCCACGTAGCGGAGGCCCAGAGAGGCGGCGAGACTCGCGTTCGGGTGGAACGTCCAGGCGACGACCTCCATCCCTAGCCCCTTCGCCATGGCGGCCACCTCGCGGCCGATGAGGCCGGTGCCGATCAGGCCCAGGCGCTTGCCGCGGAGCTGCGGGACGAGGTTCCGCGGCCAGCCGCCCTGCCGCATGGCCCGGTCGGCCTGGGCGAGCTGCTTCGCCACCGCCAGCATCAAGGCGATCGTGTGCTCGGCCACGGCGATGGCGTTCGCCCCCGGGGTGTTGGTGACGGCGATGCCGCGGGCCGCCGCGGCCGCAAGGTCCACGTTGTCCGTACCCGTCCCCCAGATGGAGATGAGCTTGAGCTGCGGGCAGGCCTGCAGCACCTCGGCGGTGAAGCGCGTCCGCCCGCGGATGTTCACGGCGACATCCGCCTCCCGCAATCGCTCCGTCAGCACCGCGGGATCGGTCGCGTCCGAGTCATAGACCCGCACTTCGCCGATCTTCCGCAGGCGCAGGAGTGCCGCCGTCCCCGCCAGGACGGGCGGGTTGTCATCGGGAACCACGATCCGCATGGGGCGCCTCCTCTCGAAGACCATGCCTGCACCATCACCGCCTGCCGCTCGCTGCGGGGCTGAAGGGTGGCATATGCGCCCGGGAGAGTCAAGGCGCTTACCACGCCGCCACGCCGCCGCCGTGCGGGCTTCGCAGGGTGTGCGCGGCCGGGATTGCGGGATGGATTCGCTCTGTGCTAGAGTCCCATCCCATGGAGAACCCCGCGGAAGGCCGACCCGGCGCCCCGGCCGTGCCACATCCGAGCCTCAACGCCATGCTGATCTGCGACCTCGCCCTCCAGGAGGGCGCGACCGGCAAGACCAGCGTGGTGGGGGTATTCGAGCACATCAGCGCGCACCAGTTCCCCGCGCGCTGCGGGTTCGTGTTCGTCTACGTCAAGCTGACCGATGCGCAGGGCGAGTACCGCTGCCGGTTAGAGCTGGTTCGGTTGGAGGACCTCGCCGTGATCGGGCGTGGCGCCTTCGGCGCCACCTTCGGGGACCGGATGGTCCCCGCCGAGCTGGTCTTCCAGATCGGGGGGCTCGCCTTCGAGCGGCCCGGTGCGTATGAGTTCCGGCTGTACGCCAATGACCGCTGGGTGGGGAGCAAGATCTTGCGGGTGATCCAGGCGCCCGATCCGGGCCCACAACTGGAGCAGATCCGGGTCTTCG
The DNA here is from genome assembly GCA_041489335.1 of Methylomirabilia bacterium. GTDB lineage: Bacteria > Methylomirabilota > Methylomirabilia > Methylomirabilales > 2-02-FULL-66-22 > 2-02-FULL-66-22. The sequence continues at coordinate 13,610 of JBGPQZ010000035.1, read as the reverse complement.
GCTCGACGGTGAACGTCCGCTGGCTGAACTTCATGTTGCCGGCTCCGCGCATCCCGGCAGACCAACCGTAGCCATCCCGGAGTCCGCCCGGCACCCCGCACCACCTCCAGGAGGGACTGGCCATGTCTCACGGCTCGCAGACGGGTTCGGCAGAGGCGCTCTACCGGTCCGCCCAGGACGTGCTCCCGGGCGGCGTCTCGTCCTCCATCCGGCTCAGCCAGGCGCTCGGGCGCCCGTTCTACGTCTCGCGCGGCGACGGAGCGTACCTCTATGATCTGGAAGGTCGGCAGTACGTGGACCTCCTCACCTCGCACGGGGCCAGCCTCCTGGGGCACAACCATCCGGGCATCCGGGCCGCCATCGAGGAGGCGCTCCGCTGCGGCGTCGTCTGCGCGTCCGAGACGCCGGCCCAGCGCGCGGTCGCGGCGGCGCTGGCGGAGATGGTGCCCTGCCTCGACATGGTGCGCTTCACCTGCTCGGGGACCGAGGCCACCATGCACACGCTGCGGCTGGCCCGCGAGTACACCGGGCGCGAGAAGTTCATCAAGTTCGACGGTCACTTTCACGGGTATCACGACTACGTGATGTGGAACTACGGCGGCTACGTGCCGGGTAGCGAGCAAGACGGGGCACCCCGGCCAGACGTCCGCTCGGGCGGCATCCCGGCGGGGATCGCCGAGTATGTGATCCTCCTGCCCTTCAACGATCTGGAGGCGGTGCGCCGGGCCCTGACGCTCCACGGGCCCGAGATCGCCGCCGTCATCTGCGAGCCGATCCATTACAACGCCGGCTGCATCGTGCCGAGCCGGGAATACATGCGCGGCCTGCGCGAGCTGACCAGGGAATACGGCGTGGTCCTGATCTACGACGAGATCCTCTCCGGGTTCCGCACGGGGCCGGGGTGCGCGCAGGCCTACTTCGACGTGGTCCCCGACCTCTGTACCATCGGAAAGTGCGTGGCGGGCGGGACGCCCCTCTCCGTCTTCGGCGGCCGGCGCCAGATCATGGAGCACCTGCGGCCCCTCGGGAATGCCGAGCATTCCGGGACCTACAACGGCCACCTCATCCCGATCCTGGCCGCCCGGGCGGCGCTGGCCGAGATCGCGAAGCCCGGCTTCTACGCGCACATCTTCGCACTCGCCGACCAGCTGTACGGGGGAATGAATGCGATCTTCGGCCGACACCAGTTCCCGGCGCGCTGCCAGGGGCTGGGGGCGCGGTTCGGGCTGTACTTCGGGTTCACCGAGGAGGTCCAGGACTACCGCGACACCGCGAAGCAGGATGCGGCCCTCGGGATGCAATTCTTTGCGGGGATGATCGAGCGGGGTGTCTACTTCTGCGACGCGGGCGGCAAGCCCATGCACCACGGCTTCTCCGCCGCGCACACGTCGGCGGACATCGACCGGGTGCTGCAGGCGACGGAGGACACCGTCCAGGCGATGAAGGCCGGCCGAGAGCCCGCCTGAGATCCTTGGCATGGCGGGGGAGGTGTGCCCGGGACGGCGCGCCTCCCCCGCCGCGTTGATGCGGCTCCGGCAGCGGGATCAAGCGGAGGGAGAACATGACCGCCGTCCCGACGGCCGCCAGCGCGCCGAGAGGGACGCTCATGGGCGACCTTGCGGCGGCCGCGCGTCGCCCGATCGGGCCCCCAGTCGAAGGAGCAGGGGAGAGAAGATCGCGGCGACCCCCACCAGGACGAACGCCAGCGAGAACGAGGCGGCCTCGGCCAGATAGCCGATGGCCGAGGGCAGCAGACCGGCGCCGACGGCCGTGGCGACCATGCTCGACAGCGAGATGGCCAGGTTGCGCATCTGGGCGGGGAAGAGGCGCGAGATGGCGGCGAAGGCCGGGGGGAAGAAAAGCACGGCGGCCGCCGCTTGGCAGAAGACCAGGAGGGGCGTGACCACCGGGCCGGTGAGGAGCCCCAGCCCAAGGGTGATGACGCCCGTCGCCACGAGGGAGAGGGTCAGCGCGCGCCGGTGACCCACCCGATCCGTCAGCCAACCCGAGACGAGGGTCATCGCCAGGCTGGAGAGGCGCGAGAGTCCCGTGACCGTGTTGGCCGCGGCCCGCCCCAGGCCGATCTCGCTCACCAGGAAGAGGGGGAGCATGGTGTAGACGCCGAGGCTGGCCCCGACCCCCATCGCGAACAGGCACGCCATCACCCACAATCCCGGCTCGCGCACGAGTCGCCGGACTGTTTCCAGGCGCGGCGCATCCCCCTGGCGCGTTCCACCCTGCCCCCAGAACCGGAAACACACACCCAGGACGACTGCCCCACCCCCCACGATGGCCAGGACGTTGCGCCACGACGTGACCGTCAGGAGCGCCTCGGCCAGGAGGGGGGCCGTGATGTAGGCGAGGCTCGGCGCGAGTTCGTGGACGGCCATGGCCTTTCCCCAGTGGGGCTCCTCCACCAGTTCCGTGATCGTCGCGATCCCGGTGGGCAGGTAGAGCCCGGCCGTGAGCCCCACCATGACGAGCCAGAGGTACATCTCGACCAGGGAGGTCGCCCGCGAGAGGGCGATCATGGCCAGGCCCACCCCGATGGACGAGAGCACGACGGTGCGACGGTGGGTGAGCCGCCAGGACACGAACCCGGAGCCCAGCAGCCCCGAGGCGTACCCTATCTGGATGAAGAGGAAAAGCGATCCCGCCCCGCCGTGGCCGAGCCCCAGCTCCCGTTCGATCACGGGCAGGAACGGCCCCAGGAGGATCCGCGAGCCGAAGTTCAGATAGAAGATGGCCGTCAGGAACGCGATGGGAAACAACGGGAATCGCAAGAACGGCATGGGGTCAATCCGCAGTCATTGCTCGGGGTCAGGCGCGCTGTGGCCCGTTGTGCTCGATGTGCGGATGAAACTCAAGCAGTGCGGGACTCACTCCGGGTGGCTCTTCCCGTCGTAGCGGACCTCGTTCCCCAGGAGGCAGCTGCTGATCCCGACCCGGATGGGGCGCTCGCTCTCCTCGGAAGGGATCATGGCTGCACCGCTCCCTTGAGATCGACGACGACCGCCTCGGCGGCCCGGCGGCCGGCCGCCATCGCGCCGTTGATGGAGGCGTTCTCCACGTGATCCCCGCACACGTAGAGCCCGGGCTGGAGCCGCACCGGGCGGCTTGCCGGCTCCAGGACGCCGGGACACTGATCGAACAGGGCGAGCGGAATCCGATAGGTGCGGAGGTGTCTCCAGGAGGCGACCTCGGAGCCACCGAACCAGCCGCCGAGCTGCTCCCGCACCGCGGCCTCCAGAACCTCATCGGTCTCGGCGGGATTCCCCAGGACGGCCGCCGAGATCAGATGCGCCCCGGGAGGCGCATACGCGGGCGCCACCCGGCTCGGAACACAGAGGGTCGTGACCGGGCCGCGGCCGTCCCCGTCGAGGACGAGCAGCGGCTCCTCCACCGGGGCCTTTTCCGCGGCGAAGTAGAGGCAGGTGACGGCGCGGGGCTCGGGCGCAGGGAAGGCGCCGGTGAGCCGGGAGGCCACAGCCCCCTCGGTGGCCACCACGACGACGTCCGCCGAGAGCCGATCCCCGTTGGCGAGGATGATCCAGAATTCGTCCCCGATGCGCGCGACGCGCGCCACCCGCGAGCGGAACTGGATCACGCCTGCCGGAAGCCGATCGGCGAGCTGGGCGGGGATGGCGCCCATCCCCTGGGCGGGGAGGGTCGTGTCGCCGCCGGCCAGCATCCGGTACACGAAGTAGAACATCCGGCTGGAGGTTCCGAGGCTCCGATCCAGGAAGATGCTGCCCAGGAAGGGGCGGAAGAAGCGGTCCAGCATCAGGTCCGAGATCCCCGCCTCGCGCAGCACCGCTTCCGCGGTCCGCTCGGGCAGGCTGAAGATGGTCTCGAGCGACATGGCCAGGGCCTCGCTGCGCAGCCGCAGGACGCCCAGTTTGTCCGTGAGCGTTCCCACCGGGGCCATGAGACCGGCCAGGGCTTCCATGGGGCGGCGGAACGGGTCGAGCACCTTGTGGAAGCGCTCCGCCGCCCGGATGAGGGCGCCGGGCTCGAAGGGTCGGAGGTCGAGTGCCGCGAGGTCGAGGAGCCGCTGCGCCTCGGGATACGCCGGGAAGAACACCTGGAACCCGCGGTCCAGGCGGAAGCCCTCGACCTGGTCCGTCCGGACGCGGCCCCCGATGCCGTCCGAGGCCTCCAGCAGGCGAATGGGGATCCCGGCCCGGTTGAGTTCCACGGCGCAGGTGAGCCCCGCCAGGCCTGCACCCACGATCGTGACCGGCCGCGAAAACACTCCGCTCGATGCGCTCATGTGTCGGCCCTCACAGTCACTTCAAGAGCTTGCCGTAGCTGGCCTCATCGAAGCCCACGATCAGGGTGCGGCCCTTGCGCAGGGTGGGCGCCCGCAGGTTCCCCGTGGGACCGAGCAGCAGGCCGGCGAGCGTCGCCCGGTCCGGCTTCTCCTTCTTGAGATCGAGGTGCACCACCCGCTTCCCCTTGCTGTGGTCATTGGCCTCGGCCGAGCAGGTAGCGCAATGCCCCCTCGAGAACGGGGAGGCGGAAGCGGTAGCCCGTCTCTTGCAGCCGGGTCGGCAGCGCCCGCGCGCTCGCCAGGAGCAGCTTGTCCGCCATCTCGCCGAAGGCGATCCGCGCCGCGAAGGCGGGCAGCGGCAGGAGTGCGGGCCGGCGCAGGACGCGGGCCAGGACGCGCGTGAACTCGGCATTGGTCGCGGGGGCCGGCGCCACGACGTTCACCGGGCCGCGCAGCGCATCGGTGCGCAGGGCATGATAGACGGCCCCGATGGCATCGTCCAGGGCGATCCAGGTCATCCACTGGGTGCCGGTGCCGATCCGGCCGCCAAGGCCGAGCCTGAATGGAAGCAGCATCTTCCGGAGGGCCCCGCCTGCCGGGGAGAGGATTATGCCGAAGCGCAGATGCACGACGCGGATCCCCGCTTGCGCGGCAGGCCCAACCACCGCCTCCCATTCCCGGCAGACCTCCGCCAGAAACCCGGAGCCCGCGCCGCTCTCCTCGCAGAGCACCTCATCGCCCCGGTCGCCGTAGAATCCGACGGCGGAGGCGCTCAGCAGGACCCTGGGCGGTCGCGCCAGCCGCAGGAGGTCCTGGCACAGGTGCCGCGTGCCTTCCGCGCGGCTCCGGCGGATCTCCGCCTTGCGCGCGGGCGTCCACCTGCCGGCCGCGATGCTCTCGCCCGCCAGATGGACCACGGCGTCCAGCCCCTCGCAGGCCGATGGGTCGGCCAGGCCGCGCACCGGATCCCACGGCACGTCCCCGGACCGCTCGACCCGGCCCCGCACGAGCCGAACGACCTGGTGCTCGCCCGTGGTGAGAAACGGAATCAGCGCAGACCCCACCAGGCCGCGGGATCCCGTGATAGCGACTCGCATGGCTGCCTGAATCGCCTCCTGGCTTCAGGTCACCTTGCTCCCGATTCCCGTTCTTCCGGGCGCCCGGAGTGTAGCACGACGGACCCTGTCCAGAAACGTTTCGTTCCCACATCGGCGGCCCGGCGGCGCTCAGGCCGCGTCCCGGACACGGCACCTGAAGCCGACGGCTGAGGGGTTCTTTGCCCTTGACATCACCGGAGCGATCGGGATAGCTTCACGAGAGTGGTAAGTTCCCCCCAGAGAGGGTGGAATCGCGGAGGCCAGGGCAATGCATGGTCTCGCTGCCAAAAATCGCCTGGCGACCCGGCTGACCGAAGCGGCCCTTCGAGGAGCATGGCTCTGCGAAGGGCCGTTCTATTTCTGGGCGCGCCCGTCGGCGGATCGGTCGCGATCCGGCAGCAGAAGGAGGTGATGGCGGCCCCCGCAGACATCCCCTCGGCAGATCGCATCCGATCCCTATCCGAGACCCTTCCGGCAGCGGGCGTAGCTTGTGGCGCCGCGCCGGAGCAGGGCAGACGCTAAAGGAGGGTCCGAGCCATGAACCGGCTGCGACAATCGTTAGCGCTCCAGATCTTCCTGGGAATGGTCCTGGGCATCATCGTGGGAGGGATTTTCGGGAAGGATGTCCAGGGGCTGAAGATGATTGGTGACATCTTCCTCCGCCTGCTGCAAATGCTGGTCGTCCCCTTCGTGTTTTGCGTCCTGCTTACCGGAACCGCCTCCATCGGCAACCCGAAGGACCTGGGTCGCGTCGGCGTCAAAGTCATCCTGATGTATGAGCTCACCAGCGTCATCGCCATCGCGCTGAGCCTCGGGGTGGCCCTCGCCATCCAGCCGGGGATGGGACTCCCGAAGCCGACCGGTCCGCTGCCCAAGCCCCCCATGGCCATGGACTTCAAGGACCTCTTCATGACCTTCTTCCCCTCGAATCCGTTCGACGCCGCGGCGCGCGGCGACATGATGCAGCTCATCGTCTTCTCGCTCTTCTTCGGGGTGGCCCTCGGGATGATCAAGAATAAGGTCCCCGTGGTGCTTCAGGTCCTGGAGCAGGTGAACGAAGGGCTCATCTCGCTGGTCGGGATCATCATGAAGCTGGCCCCGTACGGCGTCTTCGGCCTCATGACCTGGACGATGTCCACCTACGGGCTGGTCGTGCTGATCCCGCTGGCCAAGTACCTCGTCGGACTCGCGGTCAGCATCATGTTCCAGATGTTCATCGTCTGCGGGTTCCTGGTCTGGCTGTTCACCCGCCTGGACCCCATTCGGTTCTTCAAGCATTGCTGGGAGGCCATGGTCGTGGCCTTCACCACCTGTAGCTCCGCGGCCTCTCTGCCGCTCCAGTTCAAGGCCGCCCAGCAGAACATCGGGATCGAGAAGCGCATCTGGGCCTTCACCCTGCCCCTGGGCTCGATGAACCAGGACGGGACGGCCATGTACCAGGCGATGGCCGCCGTGCTCATCGCCCAATTCTACGGCGTGGAGCTCTCCTACGGCACGCTGTTCGTGATCCTGATGACGGCGCTCCTCGCCTCCTCGGGGACCTTCGCCGTGCCGGGGGCCGGGTTGATCACCCTGGCCATCGTCCTGCGCTCGGCGGGCCTGCCCATGGAGGGTATCGCCCTGATCGCCGGGGTGGACCGCATCGCCGACATGTTCCGGACGACGCTGAACGTTCTGGATGACCTGGCGGTGACCGCCATCGTGGCCCACTGGGAGAACGGCCTCAACCGGAAGATTTACTACGGGGAGGAGAAGGCCGCCGTGGCGGCCGACTGAGATTCCACGCTGCCGGTCCGCCGGCGCTGGTCCTGTTGGGCAGTTAAAGGCCGCTTTCGCCTTGACGGTTGTGTGGCATCAACGATAGCCTCGGCCCGCTCGATGGCTCTCGTGCGGTGACATTGAAGGAGCGAATACGGCGGCCGGGGACGGACTTCCCAGGTGGTCTCTCGACCGTGACGCGGCCCTTTGAGGAGAAGCGTGCGCCTCAAAGGGCCGCGCTGTCTTGGGGGGCCCGTGCCGGGCAGTGGGCGAGCGGGACGTCCGCCTGATCCCTGTCGGGCGCGCCGGCGTCCGCGTGATGCCCGGTCCGGCGCCGCCCGGATCGGCCCCGGCCCGACCGTCCCCGTCGTTTTCCCCCTTGCCTATTCGGTGCGGCGGAGCGAAACTGCTCGGGTTCCGCCGGAGGGGAACGAGGTCAGGAGGAGAACCGGGGCCACCCGCCGATCACCATGCCGCCGATTCATCACGGTGAATACAACCCGATCATCATCGGGTTCGTGGAGGGGGAGGGATACGTCAACATCCCCCTGCAGACCGCACGCGACGAGTACGGCCAGCTTCCCAGCGAGTTCGGGCTCGTGCCGAACGCGGGCGGCCGGCGCGTGCGCAAGACACTGAACCTCTCGCTCGGCCTTTCGATCATCAAGCATCTGCGGGAAGGCAAGGGCCTCAAAGAGACCATCGCCAGGTTTTACGAGCGGTGGGGCCGGGACCTCCGCGCCGACTTCGACGTGGAGATCGAGCCGTTTCTCGGCGTCAACGATCCGTCGGTCCTGAAGCGGATCATCGACGAGAACGGTGCGGCGCTCGAGCAGAGCCTGCGGACGGACGTGGTGGAGTACCTGGGCGGCCGCGGCCTGGTTCCCCTCTCGACGCTGCACTCCATCCCGGCGCAGGATCTCCTGGCCAAGGCCAGGACGATCCTCGAGAAGAAGACGCGCAATCCCGCCCACACGGCCGAACTGAACGCGCTGGAGCGGGGGCTCGGCCTGGTCTGCGCCAAGCAGCTCCTGGGCGAGCTCTGCGACCTCACGGGCGGGGACATCACCCAGTTCGGCAAGGCCCGCCTGGCGGTCCATGCCGACGAGATCGCCCGCGCCCTGTGGAGGCTGTCGCGGCACCTGCCGCTCTGCGGAGCGGAGGAGTTGCGCTGCGTCCGGGGGCGCGAGGTGGAATTCGAGCTTGCCTCGCGGGATGGCTCCTTCCTCGAACTGGGGAAGGAGGTCGGGGACTGCACGGCGGACAAGCTCTTCCGGCAGGTGGACCGCGAGGTGGAGAACATCTACTGGACGGTCTTCGCCTGGTTTCTGGATCGGCAGTACCAGGTGCTGAGAGTCTTCTCCGAGGGGCGGTTCGTCATGAAGGTGCATCTGCTGCCCCTGGTGGTCGCCAACCGGAACGGCGAGACGGCCTTCCTGGCCGTGGATGCGATCGAGACGACGCCGATCTTCCGGGAGGACACCCGGGTGGGGGATGCCGACCTCTTGCAGCGGAAGGAGCACGTCTTCTCGCGGGTGGTGGACAGGGTGGTGGGACTCGCCCGGGAGATGGGGATCGAGAACGTCTATGCCGAGAAGTTCTCGAACACCGGATGGGTGCGGCGAGAACTGGAGCAGTTTCCCGAGGTATACTTGCACATTGGAGACGTCCGGAAGATCGACGAGCTGGAGGACGTCTTCGAACTCGCCAAGCGGGTCTGCGCCGCGGCCGAGGAAGCGGTTCCGTCCGGCGTGTTCATGGAGCTGCAGATGAAGAACACGTACCTTTTGCCCGGCGGGGCCACCGTGAAGGGGGTGAAGGCGTTCGCCGTGCTGTCCGGCGACGCGGGCCTGGGTATTCCCATGAAGAAGATCGTCGGGGTCTAGCCCCGCGTGGCACGCGGAGGCGAAAGCGGGAAGAGGTTCCAACCACACCGCGACAAGGAGCGAAGGCATGGCGGATGAGACGGTGAAAGGGTGCAGCCAGCGGCACGTGATCTACCCGCGGACCTCGCGGGAGGAGCTCCAGAAGGGCATCCCCGTCATCGCGCGGGGGGAGGGGGTGCGGATCTTCGACGAGGCGGGCAAGGCCTACCTCGACCTCGTCTCGGGGTGGACGCGGCCGGTCCACATCGGCTACGGCCGGAAGGAGATGGCCGAGGCGGTCGCCGACCAGATCCTCGCCCTCCACTACTACACCCCGATGCGGTTCGGGAACCCGCGCGCCATCGAGCTGGCCGGGGTGCTGGCCGACCTCGCGCCGGGCGCCATCCGGGAATTCCTGTTCGTGAGCAGCGGCTCCGAGGCGGTGGAGTCGGCCCTCAAGCTGGCCAAGCACTACCACCACTACCGGGGCGAGCGCGCGCGCTTCAAGGTGATCAGCCGGCGCGGGGCCTTCCACGGGGTCACGGGGGGCGCCCTCCGGGTCCTCGGCACCGTCCTTTCCATCCGGCAGATGATGGAGCCGCTGGCGCCCGGCACCATCTTCGCCGAGTCGCCCTACTGCTACCGCTGCCCGCTGCACCTCGCCTACCCGGCCTGCGACCTCGCCTGCGCCAAGGACCTGGAGCGCCTGATCCAGTTCGAGGACCCGTCCCAGGTCATGGCCTTCATCGGCGAGCCGATCCAGCAGGCCTTCGGCGTCTGCGCGCCCCCCCAGGAATACTGGCCGATCATCCAGCAGATCTGCGACAAGTACGGCATCCTCCTGATCGTCGACGAGGTCATCTGCGGCTTCGGCCGGACGGGCAAATGGTTCGGCACCCAGCACTTCGACCTCCGGCCGGACATCGTGACCATGGCCAAGGGGATCAGCAGCGGCTACATCCCCATGGGGGCCGTGGGGGCCACGGAGGCCGTCCTCACGCCCGTGGACCTCTTCGCCAACCTCCAGACCTACATGAACCACCCGGTCGCCTGCGCGGCCTCCCTCACCAACATCGAGATCCTGAAGCGGGAGGGCCTGGTCGAGAACTCGCGCGTCCTGGGCGAGTACTTCCTCGGCCGGCTGAAGGAGTTGGAGCGGCACCCGATCGTCGGCGAGGCGCGCGGCACCGGTCTCTGGGCGGCCCTGGAGCTCACGACCGACAAGGCCAGGCACGCCCCGTTCCCGACCGAGCGCCTCACGCGCCTCGTCGAGCGGGCCCGGGAGCATGGGATGATCATCAAGGCCATGCACATGGCCCTGGAGTTCGCCCCCCCGCTCGTCATCGGGAAGGCGGACCTGGATGAGGCCATCCGGATCCTTGACCGGTGCCTCACGGAGGAAGAGCGGACCATCTGACCCACAGGCCGGCCGGGGCGAGCGCACAGGCGTCCGCGCCCAACGTCGCTGGGCGTCTCCGTTCAGTCGGGGCCAGCTCGAAGTGCGCGCCCGAATTCCTGCTTGCCCCCGCCCCTGGCCCAATTACGCTTGACGCCGCCGTTCCGTACGAGGTAGCGTCTGCATGTCCATTCCATTCGATTTGCCTTGCTCGACAGGGGGTGCAGATCGCGACTGGGAGCGCTCTTCCCGGACGCAACCGCCTACGCCCCCGCGCGGATCTCTCTCTGTAGGGTTGCTGCGCCTTCGCAAGAGCCCGGCTGGCCACGCCATCCGGAGAGGCCGGGTGACCCAGAGCGTCACGATCCGCCCGCGGGACCGGGTCCGAGAAGCGACCTCCGATCAGTCAAGAGGTGAGAGGAGGTGAAAGACCACCCGGGCTAGGCCGTTTCCTTGCTGCGCGCCGGTCATCCGCACATTCGGACACCGACAGGAGGAGTGGGGACATGTCGAGTAAACGTCTTGCGCTCATTGCCTGGATCCTGGTGCTGCCCCTCACGCTCGCCGCGTACGGCGAAGCCGCCGTCTACCCGTCGCGCCCGCTCGAGATCGTCGCCCCCGCCAACCCCGGCGGGGGGTGGGACGCGATCGCCCGGACCATCAACCGCGTCCTGGAGGTCGAGAAGCTCTACCCGCAGCCCATGTCGGTCCTCAACAAGCCGGGCGGCGGCGGCGCGGTCGGCCTGGCCTACATCTTCCAGAAGAAGGCGGACGACTACGAGATAGTCGCCTTCTCCCCGCCCCTGATCATCAACACCCTCAACAAGACCTTCACCCAGAACTATAAGGAGCTGACCCCCCTGGCCAAGCTCATCACCGACTACCAGGTCTTCATCGTGAAGGCCGACTCACCCTACAAGACCTTCAAGGATCTGCTGGACGCTATAAAGAAGAACCCCAACGCCGTCAAGTTTGCCGGCGGCTCCTCGCCGGGCTCCATGGATCACCTGGCGTTCTGCAAGGTGGCGCAGATGGCGGGCATCAACCCCATGGACCTGTCCTACGTGGCCTTCTCCGGCGGCGGCGAGGCCATCACCACCCTCCTGGGCGGCAACGTGGCCTTCGTCTCCAGCGGGATCGGCGAATCGCTGGCCCAGATCCAGGCAGGGACCGTGCGCGCCCTGGCCGTCACCTCCCCCGAGCGACTCGGCGGCCCGCTGAAGGGCGTCCCGATCATCAAGGAGGCCGGGATCAACACCACCTACGAGGTCTGGCGCGGCGTCTTCGGCGTCCCCGGCATGTCCAAGGACGCCCAGGCTTGGTGGGCCAAGACCCTGAAGACCATGGTCGGCACCAAGACCTGGAAGGAATCGCTGGAGAAGCTCCAGTGGCTGGATGCCTACGCCGGGGCCGAGGACTTCACCAAGTTCCTGGCGGACGAGGAGAAGTCCTACCAGAGCCTGATGACCACCCTCGGGTTCGTGAAGTAGGAGATCGCTCCTCCCCTCTGCTGCCGGGACCGGGCCATTCCGATGGCCCGGCCCCGGCATGTTTCGGAGCCATAGCATGAAACAGAACAGAGAAGAACGGATTGCCAGCCTCGTGCTGATCGTGGGCTCCCTCGCCTACCTGGTGGGGGCTTTTCTCATTCCCATGCCGACGCTGAAGCAGCAGTTGGGTCCGGACGGCTTCCCCAAGGCGATCGGGCTGGGCATGCTGATCCTCTCGGGCGTTTACGCGTACCAACAGTTCCGCGGTGGCGTGAAGGAGGATGAGAAGCGGGCGGCCATCATCGGCGCAGAGGGCAAGATCGAATGCAAGGCCGACCTGAAGACGATGGGCTTCATGGTGGGCGTGATGCTGCTGTACGCCTTCGCCTTCGAGCACCTCGGCTACGCCATCACCACCTTCCTGGCGTTCATGGCGGGCACGCTCTACCTGGACCGCCGGCACTGGGTCCGCGACGCCATCATCGCGGTGATCGCCAGCTTCGTGCTGCAGTATATCTTCAGCGTCTACCTGCGCGTCAAGCTGCCCGCGGGTCCGCTGAGCTCCTTGGGGCTGTGAGAGAAGCACAGGAGGTCTCCCGTGGGCTTCTGGCATAACCTCACCTTAGGGTTCAGCGTCGCGGGGACCCCGCTGAACCTGCTCCTGTGCCTCGTCGGCGTCTTCCTGGGGACGGTCATCGGCGTCCTGCCGGGGATCGGCCCCATGACGGGCGTAGCGCTCCTGATCCCGCTGACGTTCACCCTGACCCCGACCTCGGCCATCATCCTGATGGCGGGGATCTACTACGGCGCCATGTACGGGGGCTCGACCACCTCGATCCTGGTCAACACGCCGGGGGAATCCTCCAGCGTGGTGACGTGCATCGACGGCTACGAGATGGCGAAGCAGGGCCGGGCCGGCCCGGCCCTGGCGGCGGCCGCCATCGGTTCGTTCATCGCCGGAACCTTCGCGACCCTCATGCTGATGATCTTCGGCCCCTTGGTGGCCCAGATCGCCCTGCGCTTCGGGCCGCCGGAGTTCTTCTCCCTGATGGTCGCAGCGCTCACCATGGTGACGTCCCTGGCGGGCCGCTCGATCGTCAAGGCCCTGCTCTCGACCTTCTTCGGCCTGGCCATCGCCACCATCGGCATCGACATGCAGAGCGGGGTGCCCCGCTTCACCTTCGGGAACCCGGAGCTGATGGACGGCCTCGAGTTCCTGACGGTGGCCATCGGGCTCTTTGCCCTGTGCGAGGTGCTTGTCAACCTGGCAAACCTGACCGCGGCGGTGCAGGAGCGGCTGAGCATCAAGGGCGGCCTGTGGATGAACAAAGAGGATTGGAAGCGGTTCATTCCCTCCTGCATCCGCGGCACGCTCTCGGGCTTCTTCGTCGGCGGGATCGCCGGCGCCGGCGCGGCGGTGGCCAGCTTCGTCTCTTACGGCATAGAGAAGAAGGCCAGCAAGTACCGGGACGAATTGGGCAAGGGGGCGATCGAGGGGGTGACCGGACCCGAATCGGCCAACAACGCGGCGGCGGGCGGCGCCCTGATCCACCTCCTGTGCCTGGGCATCCCGGGGAGCGGCACGACCGCCATCATGCTGGGCGCCCTGCTCATGATAGGCCTGCAGCCGGGCCCGCTGCTCTTCCAGCAGCAGCCTCAGTTCGTCTGGGGCCTGATCGCCAGCATGTACATCGGCAACGTCATGCTCCTGGTCCTGAACCTGCCCCTGGT
>JBGPQZ010000034.1:0-15648 GCA_041489335.1 Methylomirabilia bacterium | reverse complement strand
TGTCGTAGCTCAGTGAAAATGTCCGCTTAACAGCTCAGTGAAAATGTCCGCCCCCACCTCGCGCGCCCAGCGGAGTGGCGCGGGGCGGGGGCGGTTCACCGGCGCTTCCGGGCGCGAAGTTGGCCGGGGTCCGGCGGGGCGGGGGTCGTCGTGAGGAGGCGGTCCCCCACGTACACGCGCCAGGAACCGTCCAGGCACTGCACGACGTCGGCCTGGGCCCGGGCGTAGCTCCGGCGATGCGGCCCGGGGCCGAGTTGGAGGACGACGTCCTCGACCCGCACCGTGTTGTCCAGCGCCACTTGGCGGGTGTAGTGGAACGCACAGGTCCGATCGAGGTCCACGGTCCGGGGGATCGGCTGGTAGGCGCTGGCCGCGACGGCGGGGGGCACCCCGAACTGGGCGGTGAAGGCCGGGAGGAACGTCGTGGCGAGGAAGACATCGCCCGCGGCCGGCGTCGTGATCCCCGCGAGGGCGAGCTCGACGACCAGCCGGTCCTGGAAGGTGTTCCAGAGGCGCTCGATCCGCCCCTTGGCCTGCGGGCTGTCGGCGACGATATGGTGAATGCCCAGGGTCTGCAGGGCCCGCCCGACCTGCGTGGGGTCCTGGACCCCCCGGAGCTCCTCCGCCAGGGTCCAGTGGGCGTCGTGCCGCACGAAGATCCCGTGGCCATCCGTGTAGACGGCCGCGGGGAGCCCGACGGTGCGTCCCAGGGTGTGCAGCAGGCGAAGATACCCGGCGGCATCCTCCTGGGCCCGGAAGGTCCCGGCGAGCACCGCCCCCGTGGCGTCGTCAATCGCACCGAGCAGACTGCAGGCGGGCTGCGTCGGCCCGAACCAGGCGAAGGGGCTCCCGTCGAGCTGGCAGAGGAGCCCCGCTTGGGCCCGGCGCGGCCGCCGGCGCCGATGGCGGGGCGGCCGCCGGTGGCGCGGGGAGACCACGCCCGCCGCGCGGAGTACGCGCTGCACCGTGGCCCGGCTCACGGCGAGGCCTTCGAGGGTCGTGAGCTTCTCGGTGAGGTGGTGGTCGTTGAGGCCCGCGTACCGCCCCCGGGCGAGGGCGAGGATCTGGGTTCGCAGGGCCTCGGGCAGCCGACGCGACGACCGGTGCCCCCGGTTGCCGTGGATCAGGGTTGCCGGCCCCGCACGGCGTAGTCCCGCCCGGAGCCGGCGCACCTGCCGGGCGGTGAGTCCCAGCGCTTCCGCCGCCTGGGCAACGGTGATCCGTTTCCCCTCGAGCAGGGTGAGCACGTGAAGTCTCCGCCCCTCTTCCTGGGTCAGTGTCATCTGTCCTCCTCTCTGTAGGAGCGGACAGAATCACTGATCTGTTAGGGGAGGACAAATTCACTGAGCTGCCACACTGTCTGGCTGAGCGCGTTGACACCCCTGGAGGCGCGTGGTAAGGTGCAGCGGAGGCAGGAATGCAGGGCCAGCGATTGCGCCTCGAACTGTACACCCGGCCTGACTGCCACCTGGGGAATGACCTTCGCGCCATCTGCAAGCGGCTGGCGGCGGAGGTTTCGCTCGAATTCATCGAGATCAACATCGAGGCCGATCCGGCCCTGCAGGCGCGGTACGGGCGCGAGGTGCCGCTCCTGCTCGTCGACGGGCGGAGGGCGGTGCGGTTTCGGACGTCGGATTCAGAAGGACCACGAGCCACCAGGGGCAAGGCCGCGGCGCGAGGAGAACATGACGGAGACGCACGAGAGGGGTTCCAGTTTTTTGCGTGGGGGGACGGATCGGGACCGGAGCGGCCGGAGAGACCAGGAGAAACCGGCCGGCAGGAGGTGTACAGCGATGCGGCAGGTCAGGGGGGAACGTTTCGGTTTTCGCGCGGGAGTGCTGCTTGGCCTCGGGGTCGTCATCGGCCTGATCGCCGGTGGCGGCTTCCTCAGCGCCGCGGGCGCGGCGGGGTGGCCCAAGCAGCTCGTGATGGCGGTGACGCCGTCCAACATCCCGACGGAGCTGTTCAAGGCCAGCGAAGTCTTCGCGGCGGAGCTCGGCAAGAGAGTGGGCATCCCCATCAAGGTCTACATGCCGACCGACTACCTGGGCGTGGTGGAGGCCCTCCGGAACCGGACGGCGGACATGGCCTTCGTGCACCCCGCGGGGTACGTCTTCTCCAACCGCGAGGCCAAGGCGCAGATCGTGGCGGTGGACGTCTGGCACGGCAAGACCAGCTACACCTCGCGCTTCTACGTCCGGAAGGATTCGGGAATCAAGACGCTGGAGGGCCTGCGGGGCAAGACGATCGCGTTCGTGGATCCGGGCTCGACCTCGGGGTATGTCTATCCGATGATGATGCTCATCAAGAAGGGCCTGGTCAAGGAGCGGGACCCCAAGACGTTCTTCAAGGAGGCCATGTTTGCCGGGACACACGAGGCGGCCCTCCTGGCTCTGCTGAACGGCAGCGTGGACGCCGTCGCGTCCTTTGATCTCGCCCCGCAGCAGTACCTGAAGGACAAGGAGAAGGTCGAGAAGATCAGCTTCGTGGCCGAGACCGATCCCATCCCCGAGGCGGGAATGTGCGTCCGGGAGGGGCTCGACCCCACCCTGGTGAAGAAGCTCACCGAGGCGCTGATGGCCTTCAACGCGCCGGAGTACCGGCCCGTCCTGAGGGATTTCTACGGCATCGACGGGTTCGCCCCGGCTAAGGACAGCGACTACAACCCGGTGCGGGAGGCGATCGACCTGCTGGGGTGGAAGCCGAAGAAGTAAGAGAGGTCTATGATTCGTATCCGCAGGCTCCGCAAGGTCTTCCCGCCGGACAAGGTGGCCCTGGACGGCGTGGATCTGGACATCGCCCCCGGCGAGTTCGTCATGGTCATCGGGCAGAGCGGCGCCGGGAAGAGCACGCTGCTTCGCTGCCTGAACCGACTGGTGGAGCCCACGGGGGGCGAGGTCCAGCTGAACGGCTCGCGAGTGACCGGGGCCTCGCCGGACGCACTGCGCGGCGTGCGGCGCCAGATGGGGATGATCTTTCAGCAGTTCAATCTGGTGAGGCGCGCCACCGTCCTGGAAAACGTCCTGGCGGGCCGCCTGGGGCACGTGCCGGGGGTGCCGAGTCTCTTCGGCCGCTTCCCGCGGCACGATCGCGAGATCGCGCTGGCCTGCCTCAAGCTGGTGGAGCTGGAGGAGTTGGCCGACCGCCGGGCCGACACGCTCTCCGGCGGCGAGCAGCAGCGAGTGGCCATCGCCCGGGCGCTGGCCCAGGAGCCCAAGGTGATCCTGGCGGACGAGCCGACCGCCAGCCTGGACCCCAAGCTGACCGAGAGTATCATGGGGATCCTGCAGCGCATCAACCAGGGGCGACGGCTCACCCTCGTGGTGAGCCAGCACATGCTGGAGACGGCCCTGTCCTACGGGACGCGGATCGTGGGCTTGCGGCAGGGGCGGGTGGTCTTCGACGGGCCTCCCGGCGGCATCACGCCGGAGGTCGTCCAGACGATCTACGAAGGGGGGAGATAGACCGTGCGGCGCGGCGGCAAGCAACTCCTGATCGTGCTGCTCCTGGTGCCGATCTACGCCTGGTTTCTCCACGCCACCGAGGTGAGTCTGCCACGGTTTGTCAGGGGCATCCCCTGGATGGCGGACTTCGTCCGCCGGATGTTCCCGCCCGATCTCTCGGTCCTCGGCAGCGCGGCGACCGGGGCGCTGCAGACCCTCCAGATCGCCGTCGTGGGGACGACAGTGGCGGCCGTCCTGGCGCTCCCCTTGGGGTTTCTCTCGGCCCGGAACGTGGTCTCGAGGCCGATCTTCTACCCCGCCCGGGCCCTCCTCAATCTCTTCCGCAGCGTCGACACCATGGTCTACGCCCTCTTCTTCGTCGCCGCCGTCGGGCTGGGGCCCTTCCCCGGCATCCTGGCCGTCGTGACCTACACGACGATGACGCTGGCCAAGCTCTACTCCGAAGCCATCGAGGGGATCGAGCCAGGCCCCGTCGAAGCGATCTCTGCCACAGGCGCAAATCGCTTGCAAATCCTGCGGTTCGGAATCTTTCCTCAAGTAGTTCCTCTATTTGCCTCCTATGTCCTTTACCGGCTGGAGACGAACATCCGCGCGGCCACGATCCTGGGTTTCGTGGGGGCCGGGGGCATCGGGTTCTACATTCAGACTTACTTGCGGATGATCAACTATCCGGCCGCCGCCGCCGTGCTTCTCGTCCTGGTGGCCATGATCATGGCCGTGGACTTCACCAGCTCCCGCCTGCGCGCCCACATCGTCTAGGAGACCTCCGATTGACGCCTCGGCGCTTCGCCGGCATGATGGATCCCCGGGGCCCCTAAGCGAGGCCGAAGCCGCCCGCTGGATTGCGCAAGCCGGTTTTCTTCCCTTGCCTGGCTGGGTTTCCGTTCGGGGAGACCCGACCGTCGCATGGGAGCCGCAAAGACCCTCTGTCTGAAACATCACCTGGCCTTCCGCCGTACTATGAAGTGAGGCCGATGACCGAACCGGGGACGTGGCACGGCAGCACCAATGATCCCGAGGACGGCGTGCTGGTCCAACGGACGCTCCAAGGAGATGCGAGAGCGTTCGAGGCGCTCGTCCACCGGTACGAGCGGCTGGTCTTTCGGGTCGCGGGAGGATTCCTGCGGGACCAGGGCGAGGTGGAGGACGTGGCGCAAGACGCGTTTCTGCGGGCCTTCGGGGGGCTGTCGGGATTCCGCCAGGGGGCGCCGTTCGGTCCCTGGGTGGCCCGGATCACGACCCGGCTCTGCTACGACCGGCTGCGGGCGCGACGGTCCAGACACGAGGTAGCCTGGGAGGAGCTCGGCCCGGCGGAGCAGCGGGCGGCCCAGGACCTGGCTGCGGGCGCGGATCTGGAGCGCGTCGCGGAAAGCCGCGATCTGGCCGAGCGCGCGCTGGCGGCCCTCCCTCCCAAGGACCGGCAGGCTCTGATCCTGGCCGACGCGCTGGGCTGTACGGCGGCCGAGGTGGCAAAGGCTCTGGGGTGCACCGCCTTGGCGGCGCGCCTCCGTCTGCATCGGGCAAGGCGGGCCATGCAGCGCGTGGCGAATCGGCTCCTGGATGCGATGGGGGAAGCGAAATGAGAGCGTGTGAGGAGATCGGCGCGCACGTCGCCGAGTGGGCGGCGCTTCCGCCGACGGACGTGCCGGGCTGGGCCCGGGAACACGTGGCGACCTGCGCCACCTGCGGGCGGCGCCTGGCCGCGGCGCGCCTCGTGCGCGGCCTGGTCAGGGCGGGGGTCCGGGCAATCGAGGCCCCCGAGGGCTTCGCGGCGCGGGTGGCGGCATCGGCTGGGCGGCACGCCACGCCGGGCCGCGCGGAGGTCGACCTGTGGCGTCCGGCCTGGGGGCTCGTCCCCGCCTTTGCCGCCGTGACGGCGGCGCTCCTCATCCTGTTCGAATTCAGCCCGGGGCCGGGACCGGTCGGTCTCCTGTCCGCGGAAGGCCTGACGGCAGGGGAGCGGATCGTGTTGGGCACCGCCGGCCTCGAGCCGGACCTGGTGCTCAGCGCCGTGATGGAAGGAGACGGCATATGATGAGGCCGCGGGTGAAGGGAGCCCTGCTCTTGCTGCTGGCCTTCGGCCTGGGCGCCGCCGCCGGGGCGCTGGGCCTCGGCCTCTATCAGGCGCGGACCGGCTGGTGGCGGCCGCCGCACGATGAGGCACAGTTCCGGCGAGTCGTGCTCAAGCGCCTGACGAGCGAGCTCGGCCTCCGAGCCGATCAACAGCAGCAGGTCGAGGGTGCCTTGCAGGAGGCGGGGCTGGAATTCTCCCGCTTGCGGGACGAGATCGGGCCCCGGTTCCACGAGATCCGGGCACGCAGCCGGGATCGGATCCGCGGCCTCCTGGATCCGGAGCAGCGGGCCAAGTTCGATGCCCTGGCCAAGGAATGGGAGCGCCGGGCGGAGCGGTGGCACGGGCGCCCCCCAGGGCCGGAGGCACCGGGAGGCAAGGCTCCGTGAGGTGCGACGGGCTGCAATAGGTTTTGACACGGCCCGCCAGCCTGATTAGACTGGCGAAGATCGTGCCCGCTCTTCTGCGTAAAGGAAACGGCGAATGACCCGTCGCAAGCTCGGCCTCGTGGCAATCCTCCTGCTCCTGATCCTCTGCGGGGCGGCCGGATTCTACTGGTTCACCAGCAACGGTCGCGCGCCCTCGTACCGCACCGCCGCGGTCGAGCGGGGCGAACTCCTGTCCACCATTTCCGCCACCGGCACCCTGAACGCGGTGGTGACGGTCCAGGTGGGAACGCAGGTCTCGGGGAGGATCGACCAGATCCTGGTAGACTATAACTCGCCCGTGAAGAAAGGCCTGCTGATCGCGCGGATCGATCCCTCCATCTTCGAGGCGAAGGTGAATCAGGCCCAGGCCGATCTGGAAAGCGCCGGGGCCTCCGTACTCACCCAGAAGGCCTCGGTGGCGCGGGCCCAGGCGGACCTGGCAAACGCCAAGGCGAACGTCGTGCGCCAGGAGGTGGCTGTCCGCGACGCCAAGATCAAACTCGATTCGCGCGTACGGTTGTACGCGGAGGGCGGGATCTCGCAGGAGGAGCGCGATTCGTCCCAGGCCGCCTTTGATTCCGCCATTGCCCAACTGGACGCCGCGCGGGCCAGCGTGAACTCGTCCCAGGCGGCGCTGGAGGTCACCCGGGCCCAGTTGGCGGCGGCCGAGGCGCAGGTGCGGCAGAAGCAGGCCGCGCTGGACCAGGCGCAGGTGGACCTGCGCAACACCTTCATCCGGGCCCCCGTGGACGGCGTCGTCGTCTCCCGGAACGTGGACGTGGGCCAGACGGTGGCGGCCTCCCTGCAATCACCCACACTGTTCTTGATTGCCCAGGACCTCACCCGGATGCAGGTGGATACCAACGTGGACGAGGCGGACATCGGCCGGGTGAGCCTGGACCAGGAGGCGAGCTTCACGGTGGATTCGTACCCCGGCCAGCTTTTTCGTGGGCGGGTGGTACAGATCCGCCAGGCGCCCCAGGTGATCCAGAACGTCGTCACGTACAACACCGTGATCGCCGTTGGGAATCCCGAGCTGAAGCTGAAGCCCGGCATGACCGCCAACGTGAAGATCCTCGTGGTCCGGCGCGCAGACGCCGTTCTGGTTCCGAATGCGGCCTTCCGGGTGCGCCTCGACGGGCCGTCGCAAGGGGGAGCGGCGGGTCAGCGGCGCGCAGGCGGGCCCATTCAGCCTGGGGTGCCGCCGCCCGTGATGGCGGCGGGGCGGGGGCCCGAAGGGGGCGGACGCCAGATTACGCAAGGCAGCAAGCAGCGCGTTTGGGTCCTCCAGGACGGGAAGCCGGCAGAGCGGCAGGTGCAGATCGGGTTGAGCGACGGTCAGAAGACGGAAATCCTGGAAGGCCTGTCCCAGGACGAGACGGTGATCGTGGGCTTGGGTGGGGCGTCCCAGGGGACGCAGACGGGGCCGGGCAGTCCGCGGCTCCGGCTCTAGCGGATTGCGGATTGCCGATTGCGGATTGCCGATTGGGGGAAGAGAGGTTCCTTCCTGAACGGCACTTGGCAATCGAAAATCGCCAATCGAACATCGCCAATTGGAAAGTCCAGATGGCATTGATTGAAGTCGAGGATCTCGGCAAGATCTACCAGACGGACGAAGTGGCCGTGGAGGCCCTGCGCGGCGTAAGCGTGTCCATAGACACGAAGGAATGCGTGGCCATCATGGGCCCCTCCGGGTCGGGGAAGTCCACCTTCATGCACATCCTGGGCTGTTTGGATAAGCCCACGAGCGGCTTGTACCGGTTGGATGGGCAGGACGTGGGCACGATGAGCCGGGACCAACTGGCGAATCTTCGCAATCACAAGCTCGGCTTTATCTTTCAGACGTTCAACCTGCTGCCCCGGACGAGCGCCCTGGAGAACGTGGAGCTGCCGCTTCTCTACAACGGCGGCTCCGCCAAAGAGCGGCACGCGCGTGCGCGAGAGCGACTCCTGCAGGTGGGGCTCCAGGGCCGGGAGCATCACCATCCGAACCAGCTCTCGGGCGGGCAGCAGCAGCGGGTGGCCATCGCCCGCGCCCTGATCAATAACCCGCCCGTTCTCCTGGCGGACGAGCCGACCGGGAATCTGGACTCCCGCACCAGTGTGGAGATCATGGCCATCTTCCAGCGGCTCAACCGTGAGCAGGGCATTACCGTGATCCTGGTCACGCACGAGCCGGACGTGGCCGCCTACGCCTCGCGGGTGATTCACTTTCGCGACGGCCGCATCGTGAAAGACGAGCGGGTCACCACGCCGCGCGACGCGGCGGTGCAGATGGCGGCCTTCGCCTAATCCACAGGCGGGACCTGCGGGGTCCCGCCCCGGAGTCGAAACGAATGTTCTTGCTCCAAAGCATTCGGATCGCCTTGCGTGCGCTGCGCGTGAACAAGCTGCGGTCCGGCCTTACCATGCTCGGCATCGTGATCGGGGTGGGGGCCGTGATCGCCATGGTGGCGGTCGGCAGCGGCGCGTCCCAGCGAATCCAGGAGCAAATGGCGAGCATCGGGTCGAACCTGCTCATGGTGCTGCCGGGGACCGCCACCAGTGGCGGTATGCGCATGGGGATGGGATCCACGATGACCCTCACGGAGGAAGACGCCCGGGCCATCGCGACGGAGATTCCGGGGGTCCTCACCGCCAGCGGCTCCATGCGGGGCGCGGCGCCGGTGGTATTCGGTAATCAGAACTGGACGACGGGTGTTCAGGGCACGCTGACGGACTATTTGGAGATCCGGGACTGGAGCCTGGATTCCGGCAGATTCTTTACGCATGAGGACGTAGACGGCGCGACCAAGGTGGCAGTGCTCGGGCAGACGGTGAAGGAGAGTCTCTTCGGCGACGGGGAGGCCATCGGCCAGATCGTCCGAATCAAGAAGGTTCCCTTCACGATCATCGGCATCTTGGCGCGGAAGGGACAAACCTCCTGGGGGCAGGATCAGGATGACGTGGTCATTATTCCCCTGAGCACGGCCAAGAAACGCGTTCTGGGGGTGAGTCAGGCCAACGCGCGATTCGTGCAGGTGATCCAGATCAAGGCCGTGTCCCCTGACCTCCTCTCGGATATCCAGGCACAGACGGTGGACCTCCTACGGCAGCGACACCGCCTCCAGCCCTACCAGGACAACGACTTCGACGTCCGGAACCTGGCCGAGATGTTCGCCGTCCAGGCGGCAAGCACACAGACCATGACGCTACTCCTCGGCGCCATCGCCTCGGTGTCACTCCTCGTGGGCGGCATCGGGATCATGAACATCATGCTGGTTTCGGTGACCGAGCGGACCCGGGAAATCGGTCTGCGCATGGCCGTCGGGGCGCGGAGCCGCGACATCCTGGGCCAGTTCCTGATCGAGGCCGTGACGCTCGCTCTCGTGGGCGGGATCCTCGGAATCCTCGTAGGGGTCGGGGGGTCCGCCCTGATCGCCTGGCTGGCCAAGTGGTCCACCCTGATCACGCCGGGATCCATTGCGATGGCTTTCGGCTCGTCTGCATTCATCGGCATCTTCTTCGGCTACTTTCCGGCCAGGAAGGCCGCCTATCTGGACCCCATCGAGGCGTTGCGCTACGAATGATGGCGGATGGCGGAATTGGGTCCGAGGTCGGGTTTGAACTCTTCGCCGTCACGGCGGACAAGGGGATCCGGGCGTGGGGCCGGGATCTCGCCGAGGTCTTTGCGGCGGCGGCCCGGGGCCTGACCAGCCTCATCGTGGACCCGACGACGATCCGCCCGCAGCGGGCGGTTCCCGTGGAGGTGGCGGCGGGGGATCGCGAGACCCTGCTGGTCGCCTGGCTGAACGAATTGCTCTACCTGTTCGAGACCCAAGGGCTCCTCGCCGCCGACTGCGAGATCACGGAGATCTCGGAGGCGCGTCTCGCTGCGACGGTTCGGGGGGAGTCGCTGGACCGGAGCCGCCACGTGCTGATCGGGCACGTGAAGGCGGCGACCTACCACCAGCTCCGGATCGCGCAGACGCAGGACGGCTGGGAGGCCCGGGTGGTCGTGGACGTCTGACGGAGGAGCGGGGAGCGGGGAGCGACGCAGCTCGACGATCCACGCTCGACGGACCAAAGGCCAAGGGTCGAGGGCTGATTGCTGATGGCTACCAGAGGAGGGAATCCGCATGGCAGGCACGGTTCTGATCTTCGGCAAGGATACCTGACCCTACACTTCTGCCGCCCGTGAGGAGTACGGCAAGCGGAAGGCGACCGTCAAGTACGTGAACGTCACGAAGGACCCGGCCGGCATGAAGCAGATGCTCGAGTACTCGAAGGGGGATCGGTCCGTGCCGGTGATCGTGGAGGGGGGCAAGGTCACCATCGGATACAACGGAGGCGGCTGAGCGGTCTGATCCGGTCCGCCGGGCGCGGGCCGACCAATGACGAAAGACGAAGGACGAAGGACGAAGGACGAAGGACGAAGGACGAAGGACTAGGACGAGCCAATGGGTGTTCCCTCATATTCCGATCTGACGGGGGGTGCGGGTGAACGCTGACGTGCGCTGGGGCTCGACGGACGATGTGCGGGATTGGCTGGAGGCATGGCGGGGGCGCGACCTCACCGATGCCGAGGCGGCGGCGGCGGCGGGGCAGTTGCTCGAAGAGCGGGAGAAGACCCTGCCGGTCCTGCTGGAGTCGTTCCTGGATCCCGAGGAGGACGCCACCCTCCTGGCCATTGCCAGCGTGACCCTCAAGTCGTGGGCGGAGCCGTATCCGACCGTGCGCTTGCTGGAGCTCTTGCGCGGCCCCGGCGTGGGCGCCCTGGGGAAGGCCCTGATCCTGAACATCCTGGAGCGATACGGCGCGGAGGTGGATCGTCCGGAAGTCTTCGGAGTGGGGATCAATCTGGAGGAGTTCCCGCTGCAACGGGGCGGGGAAGAGGACGGGGGGATTCAACGCGGATGACGGGCGAAGAGGAGATCGCGAGCGAATCCGTTGCCGTGATCGGGGCGGGGGCGTGGGGGACCACGCTGGCCACGATCCTCGCCGATCGATATCGGCGCGTGACCCTCTGGGTGTACGAGCCGGAGCTGGCGGAGGCGATGCTTCGCACGCGCGAGAACGCCGTCTACTTGCCGGGGGTGCAGCTCCCGAGTGCGGTGCTCCCCACTCCGTCGCTTCAGATGGCCCTGCGCGATCAGCCCCTGGTCGTCTTCGTCGTCCCCTCGCACGCCTTCCGCCGGGTGCTGGAACGGGGCCGTTCCACCCTGTCGGCGGAGGCATTCCTCGTCACGGCGACCAAAGGCATCGAGGTCGAGACGCTCGCCACCATGTCGCAGCTCATGCAGGAGCTCCTGCCGCCCGTGCACCATCCGCGGGTGGCCGTCCTCTCGGGGCCGAGCTTCGCCCGGGAGGTGGCCGGGCGGCGGCCGACGGCGATCGTGGCCGCCGCCCGAGACGGCGCGGTCGCGCGGACGTGCCAGCATGCGCTCTCGTGTGAGACGCTCCGAATCTACGCCGGCACGGACCCCCTGGGAGTGGAGCTGGGCGGAGCCATCAAGAACGTCATCGCCATCGCGGCGGGCGTCGTGGATGGTCTTGGGCTGGGGACCAACGCCCGGGCCGCCCTCGTCACCCGAGGCCTGGCGGAGATGACGCGGCTCGGAACCGCCATGGGGGCCCAGGCGGCGACGTTTGCGGGGCTCGCCGGCATGGGGGACTTGATCCTCACCTGCACCGGGGACCTGTCGCGCAACCGGGGGCTCGGCAGGCGGCTGGCGGAGGGGGCCAAGCTGCCCGAGATCCTCGCCGCGTCGCGGGCCGTGGCGGAGGGGGTGAACACGTGCCGATCGGTGGTTCGCCTGGCGGAGCGGTTCGGGGCAGAGATGCCGATCTGCCACGCCGTCCATCGAGTCCTCTTCGAAGGGCAGGACCCACGGACGGCGGCCGTCCAGCTCATGACCCGGGACCTGCGCTTCGAGGGCGGCTGAGCGGGTCGAGGGTGGGATGAGAGGCGAATATCCTCGCGCCGTGGGCATATCGGGGATCTCGATTCGAAGGAGGCGACGAGCATGAAACGGGTTGTGTGGCTTCTGGCTGTGACGTTGACGCTTCCGGCCTGCGCCGACATGTCGGAGACCCAGAAAGGGGCGGCGATCGGCGCCGGTACGGGCGCGGTGGCGGGCGCGATCATCGGCAACCAGGTCAAGGGGAATCGTCCCGGCCATGCGGCCACCGGGGCCATCATCGGGGCTCTCGGGGGCGCGGCGGCCGGTGCCATGATCGGGGATGCCATGGAGAAGAAGCCCGCCCCGGGCGGGCCGACGGGGCAACTGCCGCCTCCGCCGCCGGGGCAGCCGGGCGTTGGGGTGCCGGTCCCGCCCCCGACTCAGGCCGGCGTGACGGTTCCCGGCCAGTACGCGGGTGATCCGACGCGGGGCCAGTTGGTGAACGGCACCTCGTACCGGCTGCAGGTCTACCTCGATGCGGACCCGACCCGGACCGGGGTCGGGTCGACGCTGACGTTGAACCCGAACGAGGTCTTCCCGGTCAACCTGGACGTGGGGACGCACCGGATCGTGGCCGTCGCGACCCGGGACACGCAGTTCGGGCCCCGGACGGTGGGGCGGGTGGACCGGCCGTTCGCCGTGGATGTCCGCGGCAGCGGCTGGGAGATCCGCTTCAACGAGGGCGACTTCCGGTAATCGGCCGACGGCGAAGCGCTGCAGGACAAGCGGTGGCCTTCGGTTCGCTGCCGGTTGTCGCAGTCGTCCCACCCGGTGAGAGTGGGGGAGGATTTCCGATGCGCGTGGCTGTGATGGGGGCCGGAGGGGTCGGGGGGTACTACGGTGGTCGCCTTTGTGCTGCGGGGGAAGACGTGACCTTCATCGCCCGGGGGGCGCACCTGGCGGCCATCCGGCAGGACGGCCTCCAGGTGAAGAGCGTGGCGGGGGACTTCCGGATTCGACCGAAGGCGACGCATGACCCCGCCGCCGTCGGGCCGGTGGAGATGGTCTTATTCTGCGTGAAGTCCTACGACACGGAGTCGGCCGCGCGGCAGATGTTGCCCATGGTCGGACCCGAGACGGCGGTCCTCAGCGTCCAGAACGGGGTGGACAACGAAGAGACGCTGGCCCGGATCGTGGGCGCGGAGCACGTCCTGGGCGGGGTCGTGCACATCCTGTCCACGGTGAGCGCCCCGGGGATCATCAGCCAGACCGCGGGCCCCCGGACGCTCCGGTTCGGCGAGATGGATGGCCGCCTGAGTCCGCGCGCGGAGCGGATCCTGCAGGTCTTTCGGGGAGCCTCTGTGCAGACGGAGATCTCGCAGCGGATCCAGGTGGATCTCTGGGAGAAGTTCCTGTTCATCTGCGCCCACGGCGGGGTCACGGCACTGGCGCGGCTCGGCATCGGCGAGATCCTTGGGTGCCCCGCGACCGCGGACTTCTACCGGGGCGTGATGGAAGAGATCGCCGCCGTCGGCAAGGGGAAGGGGATCGCCATCCCGGCGGACGCCGTGGATCGGGCCCTCGCCTTCGCCCGGAGCCTGCCGCCCCACATGCGATCGTCGCTGGCCCATGACCTCGAGCAGGGCAACCGCCTGGAGGTCGAGGCCCTGGTGGGGACGGTGGTCCGGTCTGGCCGCGAGGTCAACGTCCCGACCCCGTTCAATGCCGCCATCTACGCATGCCTCTTGCCGTATCACCTGCGCGCGCTGGCCGCACGCGAGGGATGAAGCGGTGAGATATCGGACTGCATTTCCCGGGCGACTGCGCCTGGGCGGCGGACTGCGATGCCCGCGAACCTGACCCCACAGTATCTCGAGGCGGACCGGCGGTTCAAGGAAGCCAGGACCACCGAGGAGAAGCTGGCGGCCTTGGAAGAGATGATGGCCGTCATCCCCAAGCACAAGGGGACGGAGCATCTCCGCGGGGACCTGAGGCGACGCTACGCGAAGCTGAAGGCCGAGGCCGAGCAGGCCCGGCACCACCGCGGCGGCTTTTCGGTGTCGGTGGACCGCGCGGGGGCGGGGCAGGTGGTCCTGGCTGGCCCGCCCAATGCGGGCAAGTCCGCCCTGGTCGCGCATCTCACCAAGGCCCAGACCGAGGTGGGGGAATACCCCTTCACCACCCGGCGCTCGGTCGCCGGGATGATGCCCTTCATCAACATCCAGATCCAACTGGTGGACCTGCCCGCCGTCTCCGACACCTTCATGGAGCCCTGGGTGCCGAGCCTGGTGCGCCCGGCGGACCTGGTCCTGCTCCTGGCGGACCTGGGGAGTTCCTCGGTGCTGGAGGACCTGGAGCGGGTGCTCCGCATCCTGGAAGAGAGCAAGCTGACCCTGGTCTCGCCGACGGATGCCGGGCCTCCGGCGGTCGGCTGGGCGCGGAAGTGGACGATCCTCGTGGCCAACAAGACGGATCTGCCGGGCGCCGACGAGGCTCTGAAGGTGTTGCGCTCCGTATACGAGTCCCGCCTTCCGATCTCGGCCGTGTCTGCCCAGACGGGACAGGGGTTCGAGCCGCTGCGCCGGGCGATCTACGACGGCCTCCGGATCGTCCGGGTCTACTCCAAGCCGCCGGGCAAGGACCCCTCGATGCGCTCCCCGGTGGTGCTGCCCCTGGGGAGCAGCGTGGTGGAGATGGCCGGCGCCATCCACAAGGACTTCGCGCAACAACTCAAGTACGCCCGCGTCTGGGGCTCGAGCAAGTTCGATGGCCAGCGCGTCCAGCGCGACTACGTCGTCCGGGAAGGCGACGTCATCGAACTGCACATCTGATCGGTCGGCCGCCTGGCCGGCGGCTGATGTCGAGGTTTGACCGGATCGACCAGGCGGCGTATAGTAACTGCGCGCCACAGGAAGACGGCGCCAAAGGAGCGAACGTGACGACCTCCAAGCCGAGCGAGCAGGAAGCGGGCGACGCGGCCCAGGCGACGCCCGAGATGTGTCCATACTGGCACCAGGTGGTGGCCGATTTCGCCGCCATGTACCCGGCCGGCGGCTACTGCATCGCCGGGTGCCACAAGAAGGTGAAGGTCATGGCGGACAAGACCGTGCAGGAAGTGTGCGCCATGAATTTCGGCGAGTGTGAAGGGTACCAACGGGTGCTGGCCGAGGAAGAAGCCAAGATCCAGAACGCTCCGGACACCCTCCGTCGCTAGACCTCCCTATGGCTCTCCTCGCATTCCATCCCCACTTCGACCGGCCCGACCTGCGCGTGACGTCCGCAACGCATGCCGAGGCGGCCCTGGCCGCCGCCAAGGCGGCCGGAGTCGCGCGCGTGCGGATCGGGAACATTCACCTCCCGGGCCCTCCATACGACGCGCCCAGCGAGTCCCGTGCACTGAGCCCGGGTGCGGTGCCATGGTCAGGCGACGCGGTGCGGGGCCCCAGGGGTTTCGGGGCACGGCAGTCAGGCGGAGGGATGTGACCTATGACGACGCGATTCCGGGTCATCATCGTGGGCGCAGGTCCGGCTGGGATCTTCGCGGCCCTGGAACTCACCCGTGCGGGCGTGGACGGGATCCTGCTCCTGGAGAAGGGCCCGGACCTCCCGGAGCGGCAGCGGCTGGGGCGGGCGGCCTCGATGCTCAGCGGCTGGGGCGGGGCGGGGGCGTACAGCGACGGGAAGCTGGCGCTTAGCACCGAGATCGGCGGCTTCGTCCGCGCGGCTGATTTCCGGATTGCCTTTGAAAAGCTGCGGTGGCTGAACGGAAATCTGCTTGATCGGCATGACCGCCCAGGGCCAGC
>JBGPQZ010000033.1:0-15888 GCA_041489335.1 Methylomirabilia bacterium | reverse complement strand
GTGAGGCGCGACACGGCCCGCAGCAGGGCGGCCTGGGCCCGGACGAAATCGATGCTCTCATCGCCGCCTGCCCAGGCCGCGATCCGCTGCTCGGCCCGCTCACGTGCTCGCTCTGCCCGGCCCACGTCGATCTCTCCCGCGTGCTCCGCCGCCTCGGCCAGGATGGCGACCTTGTCGCCGTGGACCTCGGCGTACCCCCACGACACGGCCAGGTGGCGCTCCTCGTTCCCCTTCCAGTAGGTCAGCTCGCCCGCCTTGAGCGTGGTGATGAAGGGGACGTGGCCCGGCAGGACGCCGAAGTAGCCCTCCGAGCCTGGGGCGGTCAGCTCCGCCACGTCGTCGCTCACCAGGACCCGCTGGGGGGTCACGACCTCGAGTCGAAAGGTGGTGCCGAACTCCGCCATGCCTCGGATGCCCTCACGGACGCCGCGCTACTTCAAGCCGCGCAGCCGGTTGGCCTTCTCGCGGGCCTCGTCGATCGTCCCCACCATGTAGAAGGCCTGCTCCGGCAGATCGTCGCATTTGCCGTCCAGCAGATCCGCGAAGCCACGGATCGTCTCCTTGACGGGGACGTAGCGACCCGGCTGGCCGGTGAAGGCCTCGGCCACGAAGAACGGCTGGGAGAGGAACCGCTGGATCTTGCGGGCGCGGCCGACCACCAGTTTGTCCTCGTCGGCCAGCTCGTCCATCCCCAGGATGGCGATGATGTCCTGCAGCTCCTTGTAGCGCTGCAGGATCCGCTGTACGCCGCGGGCCGTGTTGTAGTGCTCATCACCCAGGATGTGCGGATCCAGGATGCGCGAGGTGGAGGCCAGGGGGTCCACCGCCGGGTAGATCCCCAACTCGACGATCTGCCGCGAGAGCACCGTGGTGGCGTCGAGGTGGGCGAAGGCGTTGGCCGGCGCCGGGTCGGTGATGTCGTCCGCCGGGACGTAGATCGCCTGCACCGAGGTAATGGAGCCCTTCTTGGTGGAGGTGATCCGCTCCTGAAGCTGTCCCATCTCCGTGGCGAGCGTGGGCTGGTAGCCGACGGCGGAGGGCATGCGGCCGAGGAGGGCCGAGACCTCGGAGCCCGCCTGGGTGAACCGGAAGATGTTGTCGATGAAGAGGAGGACGTCCTGTCCGGCGTCGCGGAAGTACTCCGCCACCGTCAGGCCGGTGAGCCCTACACGGAGTCGCGCCCCCGGGGGCTCGGTCATCTGGCCGTAGACCAGGGCGGTCTTGTTGATGACTCCCGATTCCTTCATCTCCAACCACAGGTCGTTCCCCTCGCGCGTCCGCTCGCCCACGCCGGCGAAGACCGAGGTGCCGCCGTGCTCCTGGGCGATGTTGCGGATCAGCTCCATGATGATGACGGTCTTGCCCACGCCGGCGCCGCCGAACAGGCCGGTCTTGCCTCCTTTGGTGTAGGGCTCGAGCAGATCCACCACCTTGATCCCGGTCTCCAGCATCTGGACGCTGGTTTCCTGCTCCTCCAGCGACGGGGCGGGGCGGTGGATGGGATACATGGTGTCGGAGGTGAGGGGGCCCCGCTTGTCCACGGGCTCCCCGATGATATTGATGATCCGCCCCAGCGTCGCCTGGCCCACGGGGATCATGATCGGCGCGCCGGTGTCCTCCACTCCCATCCCGCGGGTGAGGCCGTCGGTAGAGGAGAGGGCCACGGTGCGGACCCGGCTCTCGCCCAAGTGCTGGGCCACCTCCAAGACGAGCCGCTCGCTGTAGGAGAAGACGTCCTCGAGCTTGCGCCCGCGGACCTCCAGCGCGTTGTAGAGCGACGGGAGGTGCCCGGGTTCGAACTCCACGTCCACCACCGGGCCGATGACCTGCACGATCTTCCCGATGTTCGCCATCTTCCACTCCCCCGATCTGGGGTCGGACTGTTCACGCGGGACGGACGGATCAGCCGCTGGCCTGCCGCAAGGCCTCGGCGCCGCCGACGATCTCCAGCAGCTCCTTCGTGATCCGCTCCTGGCGCGCCTTGTTGAACTGGAGCGTGAGCAGGTCGATCATCTCCGACGCGTTCTTGGTGGCGTTCTCCATGGCCGTCATGCGGGCCCCGTATTCCGCCGCCAGGGACTCCATCAGGGCCCGATAGACCTGCACCTCCACGTGCTTGGGCAAGAGCCGCTCCAGGATGGCCGTGGGGGACGGCTCGAAGAGGAACTCCACGCCCGCCGACTCCCCGGGCGCCTCCGGGGGCTGGATCGGCAGCAGGCGCTCCACCACCACGCGCTGCGAGGCGGCCGAGCGGAACTCGTTGTACAGGAGTTCGACCTCGTCCACCTCGTTCGCCACGTAGGCCCCCACCACGTCCTGGGCGATCTGGGCGGCGTGCGCGTAGGCCAGCTTGTCGAAAAAGCTCGCGTACTCGGAGCGCACGCTGATGCCCGTGCGCCGCCGGTAGAAGTCGCGCGCCTTGCGCCCCACCACGATCAGGGTGAGCGCGGCTTCCGGGTGGCCCTCTTGCGCGCGCAGGATCTCCGTCGCGCGTCGGATGATGTTGCTGTTGAAGGGCCCGCACAGCCCGCGATCTCCGCTGATCACCAGCAGGAGCTTGCGCGCCGGCCCGGCCTCCAGCTCGCCGCCCGGTTCCCGCAGCAGCGGATGCAGCGCCCGCGGCGAGCGCAGGGCCAGGCTCGTGACCACCTCGCCCATGGTGCGGGCGTACGGTCGGGCCTCCTGGATCCGCTCCTGGGCGCGCCGGAGCTTCGCCGCCGCCACCAGCTTCATGGCGCGGGTGATCTGCTGGGTGCTCTTGACGCTCCCGATGCGTCGTCGAATGTCGCGCAGGGTCGCCATAGCGGTGATTGAAGATTGCGGATTGCGGATTGCGGATTGGCTCAGGCGCGCCGCCCGGTCGTCAATCGGCACTCGTCAATCGGCAATCGTCATTTCGCCTTGTAGGTGGCCAGGAACTCCGCCTTGCACGCCTCGACGCAGGCGTCCATCCGGCCGCGGAGCGAATCGGTGATCTCTTTCTTCTCCCTGAGCTCGCGGAGGATCTCCGGGTGCCGCGACTCCGCAAGCGTGTACAGCGTCTCCTCGAAGGCCCGGATGCCGTCCACCGGGAGATCGTCCAGGAGGCCGCCCGTGCCCGCATAGATGATGAGGATCTGCTGCTCCACGGAGAGCGGCGTGTACTGCTCCTGCTTCAGGACCTCCACCATGCGCTGTCCGCGGGCAAGCTGCGCCTGGGTCGCCTTGTCGAGCTCCGACCCGAACTGCGCGAACGCCGCCATCTCGCGGTATTGCGCCAGGTCCAGTCGGAGCTTCCCCGCCACCTGCTTCATGGCCCGGGTCTGCGCGCTCCCGCCCACGCGGGACACCGAGAGGCCCACGTTGACCGCCGGCCGCACCCCGGCGTAGAAGAGGTCGGTCTCCAGGTAGATCTGCCCGTCGGTGATGGAGATGACGTTGGTGGGAATGTAGGCCGAGACGTCGCCGAGCTGGGTCTCGATGATGGGGAGCGCGGTGAGCGAGCCGCCGCCCAGGTCGTCATTCAGCTTCGCCGCCCGCTCCAGCAGGCGCGAGTGGAGGTAGAAGACGTCGCCGGGATACGCCTCGCGTCCGGGGGGCCGCCGGAGCAGGAGCGAGAGCTGCCGATAGGCCGCGGCGTGCTTGGTGAGGTCGTCGTAGATACACAGGGCGTGGCGCTTGGTGTCGCGAAAGTACTCGCCCATGGTGCAGCCGGCGTAGGGGGAGATGTACAGGAGCGGCGCCGGCTCCGAGGCCGAGGCCACCACCACGGTGGTGTAGGCCATCGCCCCCGCGTCCTCCAGTACCTTCACGACCTGTGCCACGGTGGACCGCTTCTGCCCGGTGGCCACGTAGATGCAGTAGACGTCCTTCCCCTTCTGGTTGAGGATCGTGTCCACGGCGATGGCGGTCTTGCCCGTCTGGCGGTCGCCGATGATCAGCTCGCGCTGGCCGCGGCCGATGGGGATCATGGCGTCGATGGCCTTGATGCCGGTCTGCAGGGGCTCCTTCACGGGCTGGCGGTCCACCACCCCGGGGGCGAGCCGCTCGATGGACCTCCACTCCTTGGCCTCGACGGGGCCCTTGCCGTCCACCGGCTGGCCCAGGGCGTTCACCACCCGGCCGACCACCGCCTCCCCGACGGGCACCTGGGCGATGCGGCCGGTGCGGCGGACCTGGTCCCCCTCCTTGATCAGGGCGTCGTCGCCCAGGAGGACCGCGCCGACGTTGTCCTCCTCGAGGTTCAGGATCATACCCATGACCCCGTGGGGGAATTCCAACATCTCCAGGGTCATGGCCTTCTCCAGGCCATACATGCGGGCGATCCCGTCCCCCACCTCCAGGACGGTACCCACCTCCGCCATGTCGATGGCCGCCTCGTACGAGGCCAGCCGTTGCCGGATGATCTGGCTGATCTCTTCCGCCTTGATCTGTGCCATCGTCTCCCTGTCCTCTGCTCTGCTTCCCCGCGCTTCCAGCCGCTACGCGCGCACCAGTTCGTCGCGCAGGCGCGCGAGGCGCGCCCGGAGGCTGCCGTCAAACACCTGGCTGCCGATCTGGGTGATGAGCCCGCCCAGGATGGTCGGGTCTTGGCGGATCTCCAGGTAGGCCTGCTTCCCCGTGACCGCCGTGAGGCGCGCCGTGAGGCGCGCCTGCGCGGCGGCGTCCAGCGGGACTGCGGTCGTCACCACGGCCTTGACCCGCCCCAGCCGCTCGTCCAGCAGCCCCTCGAAAGTGCGCAGGATGGTCGCCAGGCCGGTGAGGCGGCCGGCCTCCGCCAGGATCCGGAGGAAGGTGCCCGAGAGCGGGCGGAGCCCCATCCGTCCCACAATCTGGCCCACCACCTCGACGCGGTCCGTCTTGAGGACGCTCGCGTTCGCGAGGAACTGCCGGAGGTCCCGGTTGTCCCGGAGCAGGGCGTTGAAGCTCTGGAGGTCCTGGCGGACCGGTTCCAGCTCGCCCGAGGCGGCGGCCACCTCGGCCAGCGCCCGGGCGTAACGCTTGGCGACGGACCCCGCGGTCAATTCGTGCCCCCCAGGTCGCGGATGTACTGCTCGGCCAGCCGCTTCTGATCCTCGGAGGTGAGCGCGCGCCCCAGCAGCCGCTCCGCGGCCGCCAGGGACAATCCGACGGCCTCTTCGCGGAGAGTGATTTTGGCCCGCTTCGTCTCCGCCTCGATCTCGGCCCGCGCCTCGGCCACCAGACGCTGGGCCGCCTCGCGCGACGCGGTGAGCAGCCGTTGTCGTTCGGCCTCCACCTCGCGCTGGGCCTGGTCGCGGATGGCCGCCATCTCGCGCTGGGTGGCCTGGACCTGCGCCCTGTACGCCTCCTGCGCCTTGCCCGCGGCCTCGCGCGCCGCCTGGGCCTCTCGCAGGGCCTTCTGGATGCCGTCGGCCCGCTGGCGCAGGAACTGGGTCAAGGGCTTGAAGAGGAAACGGCTGAGGAGGGCGATGAGGATGAGGAAGTTGACCGCCTGGATGAGGATGGTGACGTTCAGGTTGATGAGTCCCGGCTGCTCGTGCGCGGCCGCTTCGGCCGCCAGCGCCAGGCCCGGGAAGAGCAGGGGGAGTGTGACGGCCCCGGCGAGCCTACGCCGATGAACCATGCCCAGGCGTCTCATACGACCTCCGGGACGTGCGAGAAGCCGCGGAACGCGCCCCCCGCACCGATCAGTTACGGCGACGCACGCAGCGCACGCATCAACCACAGGGCGATCATCCCGAGCTGCGCGATGAGCAGCCCCGCGACCAGCGCCAGAAGCGACTCCCGAAAGACGATTAGGGCCGCCGCGAGGACGAGACCCACGATGGCAAACCGGAACAGCGATCCCTTCCAGAGTCGCCCGCGCGCCTCGGGGGCTCCCGCGTCCCCCATGCCCTTCACGGCGCGCGCGATCAGCAGGAAGTTTCCCAGGCTGACGGCGGCCCCCACCCCGAAGGCGATCGCCCACGCCCCGCGACCCAGAAAGAACAGGGTCACTGCCCCGGCCGCACCGATGATGCCGGTGATCACCAGGGTCTGGCGGACAAATGCTTCTCGCTCGTCCAACGGGAGTAGGGAAATGGGGTCCTGCGGGCCTCCCCGTGGGCCCACACGCGGGCTCTGGGAGAGCCCAGCCGCCGTTTCGTGAAAAGCGGTTCAAGCTACCATGCCGGGAAAATTAGTGTCAAGGTCTTTCGCCCCGCCCCGCCCTGCTCCGAAGGCGGAGCGGGGCTCGCCTTGACAGGGCGTTCGCGCCCGGATATTGTCGGGCAACTTCGACGGTTTCTTGTCCCCGCTCACAGGAGGTGTGCAGATGAAGTATCGGTTCCTTGGAGCATCCGGGCTGCTGGTCTCGCGCATCACGCTCGGCACCTTGAACTTCGGCGCCCCCGAGTGGGGGTGCGGCGAGCAGGAGGCGCACGCCATTCTGCAGGCGTTCCTCGATGGCGGCGGCAACTCCATCGACACGGCAAACGTCTACGCCGGGGGCAAGGCCGAGGAGATCCTGGGGCGCTTCCTGCCGCAGGTCCCGCGCGAGCAGATCGTCCTGGCCTCCAAGTGCTACTTCCCGGCGGGAAGCCAGCCCAACGCCTACGGCGGTTCCCGCAAGCACATCGCCGCCTCCTGCGAGGCGAGCCTCCGGCGCCTGAAGACCGACTACCTTGATCTCTACTACCTCCACGGCCCGGACCCAGTGGCCCCCTACGAGGAGACCATGCGGGCCTTCGACGATCTGGTCCGGCAGGGGAAGGTGCGCTACGTCGGCGTGAGCAACCTGTTCGGCTGGCAGATCGCCAAGGCGGCGGGCGTCACGGCGCGGCTGGGCCTTCCGCCCCTCGTGGCCGGACAGTACATCTACAGCCTGATCCATCGGGAGCTGGAGCGGGAGGTGATCCCGGCCGCCGTGGACAGCGGGCTGGGCCTGACCTGCTACGGCGTCCTCGGCGCGGGCCTCCTCGCCGGCAAGTACCGGGGCATGACCGAGCCGGCCAAGGGCAGCCGGATGCAGATCCGGATGCAGATGGACGGGGCGCGGTTCTGGCATCCGAAGGGCCTCAAGGCCGCGCAGGCCGTCGAAGCGGTCTCCGAAAAGACCGGGATCCCCATGGCGAAGCTCGCCATCGGCTGGCCGCTCGGGCGGAGGTTCGTGAGTTCGGTCGTCCTCGGGGTCCGGACCCGGGAGCAGATGCTGGCGAACCTGGAGGCGGCCGATTGGGACATGCCGCAGGATGCCTGGAAGGCCCTGGAAGCAGAGACCCGGCCGGAAGACGAGAATCTGACCTGGTTCAATCGGCAGAACTATCAGCGCATCTTCGCCGCCGCCGAGTTCCACGACGAGCGCGCCGAGCTGCTCTAGCGGCCATCCCCATCAGCGGGGCGGGTTCTGAGCACCAACCAGGACCCGCCCCATTCTTTTGTCCAAACCAATCGAAACCGCCCGGGTCAGAGGGCGAGGGGGGTGGGGGAAGCCGCGGGGAAGGGGACCCCCAGCTCCTCGGCCTCGCGGCGCAGCAGTGCGACGATCTCCGGGGCCATTGGAATCCCCGTGCACGCGCGGCGGGATGCCTGCCGCTCTTCGGGCTCGCCGGGCATGAACACCTCGTCAACGCCCGGCACCGGCTCGGCGTCCTTGAATCGCTCGAGCATCGTGTCCATGCGCCGCGCAAACTCCTCGCGAGACATGAACAGGTCGGGCCGGATCGCCAGGAAGAGGTGCCCGATGGCCTGCGGCCCGGAGAAGTCCTCGTACAGGCTTCGCATCTCACCGGCGAAGGCCGCCCCCGTCAAGACGCCGGCCATGATCTCCATCCAGACGGCCAGCCCCGAGCCCTTGGCCTCTCCGAAGGGCAGGACGGTGCCGCCGCCGAAGACCTGCATTCCGTCGGTCGTCGGCTGCCCCTCGCGGTCGAGGCCCAGGCCTTCGGGGATTGACTCCCCCTGCATGGCCGCCAGCCGCATCTTGCCGCGCGCGATGATGCTCATGGCCATGTCCAGCACGAAGGGCGACCTTTGCCCTGCCGGCACACCGACCGCAAGCGGGTTCACGCCGAGCACCGGCTTGCTCCCGCCGTACGGGGCCATCCCGGGGGACGAATTGGTGAAGGCGAACCCGATCTGCCCGGCCGCGATCGCCTGGAGCACATACGAGGCGGCCATCCCGTAGTGGGTGCTCCGGCGGACTCCCGCGAGACCCAGCCCCACCTCTCGAGCGATGGCCAGCGCTTCTGCCATGGCGCGCGTGCCGACGACCATTCCCATGCCATTATCCCCATCCACCAGGGCGGCCCCGGGCGCGGTCCGCGACACCTGGAGGTTCGGTCGGGGATTGACCAGCCCCAATCGGAGCCGCTTGGCATAGATCGGGATTCGCGAGACCCCATGGCTGTCGAGTCCTCGCAGGTTGGCGCTGACGAGACAGGCGGCCACCGTTCCAGCATCCCCGTCCGGCAACCCCAGGCGCTCAAAGATCTGCGTGGCAAACTCGCGGAGGTCCGCCGGGGAAACATACATGCGCTCCGGTGTCACGTCGGTTTCTCCCTCCAATCCCCACCCGCTATCCGCTTACAGGCCTTGCGGCAGAAGCGCCGTCTTGGGCGGCGCGGTGGACACGCGGGCGAGGAGATCCTCCAGGATCCGATCGGGGTCCACACCCTCGGCCTCGCCCTCGAAGGAGAGGATCAGGCGGTGGCGCAGCGAGGGGAGGGCCATCGCCCGGATGTCGTCGAAGCCCACGTTGAACCGACCGTCGAGCAGCGCGCGGACCTTCGCGCCCAGGACCAGCGCCTGGGCCCCGCGGGGGGAACTCCCATAGCGCACGAAGCGCCGCACCATCTCCGGCGCCCCGTCCCACTCGGGCCGCGTGGAGAGGACCAACTGGCTCACATACTCCTTCACCGGCTGCGGGACCGGCACCTCGCGGACCAGCTCCTTCAACGCTTCCACCTCCAGCCCGGCCGCCACCTTCTGGATCGGATCCACCACGGGCTGCGTGGTCCGCTCGATGATCTTGGCCAGATCGGCCGCGCTCGGATACTGCACGCGGAGTTTCAGCAGGAACCGGTCGAGCTGCGCCTCGGGCAGGGGGTATGTCCCCTCCATCTCGATCGGGTTCTGCGTCGCCAGGACGAAGAACGGCCGCTCCAGCGGATGGTGTATCCCGCCGACGGTGACCGACAGCTCCTGCATCGCCTCCAGGAGCGCAGACTGGGTCTTGGGCGTGGCGCGGTTCACCTCGTCCGCCAGCACGATCTGCCCGAAGATGGGCCCGCGCTGGAAGCCGAACTGCCGTCCGCCTTGCGACTCGACGACGATGTTCGTCCCGATGATGTCCGCCGGCATCAGGTCGGGCGTGAACTGGATCCGCGAGAAGTGGAGGTCCAGCCCTTCGGCGAGCGTCTTGACCAGGAGGGTCTTCCCCAGGCCGGGCACCCCCTCCAGCAGGGTGTGCCCCCCGCAGAACAGACAGGTCAGCACCCCCCGGACGATCTCGTCGTGGCCCACCACGGCTTTCCGGATCTCCCGGGTGAGCGCGGTAAAGACTTGGCGGAAGCGTTCGGCTCGTTCCTCGGCGCGCATGATCATCCTTTCCTTCGCGAGGGTCGAGCCGCGAGCCGCGCACCACAAACGCGGCTTGCCTCATGTCGCGGCTCTCGACTCGTGGCTCGCGGCTCTAGTTGGGTTTCTCGCCTCGCTGCAGCCTGTTCAGATGTCGCCTGGCGATGTCCAGCCACTCCTTCTCTGAGGCGAGGCGGGATGCCAGATCGATGTACTGCTCCCAGGTTTCGATCGCCTTCTTCGTGTCCACCTTCTCGTAGGCCAGGGCCAGCCCGTAGGTGGCCATGGGGTGCTTGGGCTCGATGGTCAGGGCGTGGCTGTACCGTTGAATCGCCTCCTGGTACAGCCCCTTCTCCTCGTACGCCTCCCCCAGGGAGAGGTGCGCCTCCAGGAGCTTGGGGTCCAGGGCGATGGCCCGTTGGTACTCTTCCACGGCTTCGTGGTAGAGCTGCTTCTCGTTGTAGTAGATCTTGCCCATGCCGAAGTGGACGCGGGCGTTCTCCGGCTCCAGCGCCAGGGCCCTCCGGTACTCCTGGATGGCCTCGTCGAACTGCCCCTTGGCCGCTCGCGCGTCCCCCAGCCCGACGAAGGCCTCCGCATAGTCCGGCCAGAGCGCGATCGCCTTCTGGTAGGCCTGGATCGCCTGGTCGTAGGGGCGGCGAGGGCTCATCACCATCATGTCCCCGAGCATCCGGTGGGCCTCGGCGAAGTTCTCGTTGATCTGGATCGCCTTGCGGATCTCGCCCGAGGCCTTCCAGCGGTTGCCCGTGGCCAGGAGCGAGATGCCGAGCGCGTAGCGCCCCAGCGTGAAGTTCTGATCGGCCTCCAGCGCCTTCGTGAGCAGGGCGATGGCACGATCGTGGCCCTCCCGGGTTCCCAGGCCCTGCTGCCAGGCGGCCTGCGCGTAGAGGGTGTAGGCCTCGACGGAGGCGGTCTGGGCCGCCAGGGCCGTCCCAAGCCGGCGCGCATCCTGTTCGGTCACCTTGACCTGCAACAGCTGGAGCGTCTGGCGCGCGAGCCGCTCCTGGCCCTTCAGGAACTCCGCCAGCGGACCCGCGACCTCTTCTCCTGCCAGCACCTGTGGCTTCCCGCCGAGGTCGGCGACGCGGGCGTGCACCTTCAGCGTCTCGCCCTCCAGCTCGTAGGTCCCCGAGATCAGCCCGCGCACCCCGAGCTCCCGTCCGAGGCGGATCATCGCCTCGTCGGACAGCCGGTCGGCCGGGGCGACGTCCACGCGCTGTGCCGCGCCGAGGATGGTGCCCGAGTCCACCAGTTGGACCGCACGGACCATCTGGACGGCATACTGGACGGCCTGACGCAGCGATTCGCCGAAGCCCTCGGGCACCCCCGCCGCGGGGCCCGTGAATGGGAGCACCGCCAGGTGCGTCTTGGGCGGGGCGGCAGGCGCCGCCTGGCCGGCCCGGCTCAGTGCGGGCATCAGGGCCATCAGTCCCAGGGCGATGAAGATCGCCGGCACCAATGGGCGGCCGTGCCCCGCGCCGCTATGCTTCACCCGGGTCATCCCCATCTGCATTCCCTCCTCTCTTCTTGGCGCCCTGGCGATTCCCCGTTCCGCGGTCCATCACCGCCGGCCGCGCGAGCCGAACCGCCCCACGGGAGCGGCCGATCCGCCGGGCCCCGACCCGCTCCCTGCCCCCGCCGGCATGCGCCGACCCCATCTGCTGTTCAGTCCGAAACGCCGGAGCGCCACGTCCGGCAGGAACAGGAGGAGCGCCAGACCCAGGAGATACGGCCAGGCCTCGACCCAGATGCGCGCCCGTCGCCTGTTCTCGCTGAAGACCTGTCCCGGTGCGGTCGGCGCGGCGCCGCCCGTCACGGCGGCCAGGTCACGGAGGAGCGGCTCGTTGACCGCCAGCGCCCGGTGCTCCGGCGAATACGGAACCACCAGGGACGCGACCTCGGAGCCCACCAACTTCTGGTCCTTCCGCTCCGACACGCCGACGAGATACGCCCCCTGCTCCTTGGCCGCAAAGGCCCCGCGATAGCGGCCGGGGCCCACCTGGACAAGCGGCAGCACCCGCCGCGTCTTGTCGGGGAAGACAACCCCGGTGGTGGCGTCCAGGAAGTTGATGAAATCCCCCTTCTCGTCCACCGCCTCCAGCTGGATCTCTCCCTGACCGTCGTGCTGGACGACGGAGGCCGTCACCTCCCGGCGCTGGGTCGTCCTGAGCGTCCAGCGCACGAGCTGCCCGAAGAGCTTCGCGTACTCGTCCCACTTCACCCAGAGGATCCCCCACTTCGCCTTGGCGTCAGAGGTGAAGGCGACGGATCGCCCCAGGCCGTACCGCCAGGCGGCCAGGATAGGGTCCCGCTGATGGGAGAGGAGGAGCACATCCGCCGACGGCTTGGGCGTGGTGGACACGTAGCCCCCCAGCGGCGGCACCTGATCCCAGTGGATCTCCTGGATGATCTCGTGGGCCGGATGCGCGAGCGTGGGCCGGAAGGCCTGCTCGATGATGGAGGCCTTGCTGGCGAGCTGCGTCTCCAGCGTGAGGATGCGCGGGATGCTGTAGATGTCCTCGGTGTAGTAGAAGCGGCCGCGGCCCCAGCGGGACAGGTCGGTCATGAAGCGCATGTCCGAGTCCTTGCCGACCGCTACCGAGGAGACGGTGATCTTGTCCTTCTGCATGCGCCGCACGAGACCGGGGAAGTCGGCCGCCGTCACCTCGCCGTCCGAGAGGACGAGGACGTGGCGGAGCAGCGCCTTCCGGTCGTAGATGGTCTGGTAGGCCTCCTTCAGGGGTGGGAACAGATCGGTCCCGCCGCCCGCCTTGATGGTGGCGATCTCCTTGAGGATCCGATCCTTGTCCTTGGCGGGGCCCATGGGCACCACCCAGCTCCAGGCGGTGTCGAAGGCGATCACCCCGACCTCGTTGCGCTCGTCCAAGAGCTCCACCACGAGCTGCGCCGCCTCCTTGGCCAGATCTACCTTGGAGAAGCGGCCGTCCACGCTGGTCTCCATGCTCCCCGACCGGTCGATCACCAGGACCGCCGCCAGCGAGGGAATCTCCACCTTCTGCCGGGCCTCCATGGTCACCGGCAGGGCCTCCTCCAGCGGGGTGTGGTAGTAGCCGCCCACGCCGAAGCTCTCGTCGCCCCCCAGCATCACCAGGCCGCCCCCGTGGTCGCGGACGTACGTCCGTAAGAGCTCCATCTGGGGGCGCGACACGCGCAGGGCGGAGACGTTGCTCACGATGACGCTGTCGTACTTGCTGAGACCGTCCAGCGTGGTGGGGAGCGCCTCGGGCCCCTTCATCTCCACGTCCAGGTTCTGCGACCGGAGGGCGTTCAGGAGGTTCGCACCCTGGTCCCGATCTTTCTCCACGTACAGCACCTTGGGCCGGCCGCGCACGGCCGTGAGGCCGATGCCCCGGTTGTTCTCCTCCACGGTATCGTCCGGGGCCTCCAGCCGTGCCTGGAACACGTGGAAGCCGCCCTGCTCGATGGATTGCTGGTAGGCGAACACGTTCTTCCCGGGCTCGAGCTTCACCGGTTGGGCCCCCACGAACTCCCCGTCCCGGTAAAGCGAGAGGCGGCCGGTCGTCGCGTTTGCGCTCCAGGCCACCACGCGGACCAGGAAGGATTCGCCGAACTTCACCTCCTGGGGGAGCACGATCCGCTCCACCAAGACCTCGCCCTTGGCCTCGCCTTTCAGGGGCACGACGTAGATGTCCGCGCCGTCCGCCCGCGCCTGCTGCGCGGCCTCGCGGGCGCCTCCCTGATTTTCGTTGCCGTCGGAGAGGAGGACGATACGTTTGGCCCCCTCGCGCGGGAAGGCCGCCAGGGCCAGCCTGATCGCGGCTCCGATGTCCGTGCTGCGGCTGTCGGTGGCCTGCGGGGGGCGCGAGGCGAGCGGTTCCCTGCCGACAGGCGTCTCCAGGACCGCGGACTCGCCGAACGTCACGACGCCGTACCGGTCCCGCCGGTCCGCCGCCTGGACGGCCTCGGCGAGGTACTGCCGGGCCTTCAGGCGATTCTCCAGGGAGACGCTGTCGGAGGCGTCCAGGAGGAACAGTGCGTTGAGCTGTTCCGTGGTGTGGTGCACCCCCACGCCCGAGAGCCCCGCGAGGACCAGCAGGAGCACGGCACCCCGCACGAGGGCCGCGGCGACGGGCCAGTGGCCATGGGCCTCGCGATGGTACAGAATCCCCTCCGTCACGAGGAGCAGGAGCGCCAGGACGGCGAAGAGCTTCCAGAGATCCTGCCGGGATGGGTAACTCGCGAGTGGGGCCTCCGCCGCCCGGCGCCCCTCGCCCCCGGCGGCGACCTCCGCGCGTGGCGCCACGTTCGACTCTGCGTCGTCCAGGAGGTTCACGGCGAAGCGCTGCTCCCAGTCGCCGGCCGCCACGCGATAGAGGCCCACCCGGGTCGTGTCCGTGAAACTCACGCGGCCGTTCCCGTCGGCGGTGAGCGAAACGCGTCGGCCGTCGGGGTCGGTGAGGGTGGCCTCGCGGACCCCTTCGGGCAGGCTCGCCTCGATCGGCTGTCCGGTGCGGCGCGTGAGCCCGACGTCCTCCAGCCGACTCGGCGAGAGCCAGCGGAGGGTGTTCGACACGAAAAGCGGAAACGCGACGCGGAGCGGGAAATCGGTGCGGTACAGATCGAAGCCGATGAAGATGGCCCGGAGCCCGCCTTCATCCAGGGCGTAGACCAGCGGGGTCAGGTTCGATTCCGCCAGGGCCCGCCCGCCCGAAAGCGGCCGCACGCGCATGGCGTCCTGGATCGCCACCTTGGACAGGTCGAGGTACCGCATCACCGGATGGCTCCGGTCCCAATCCACGAGGGGCGGGTCTTCGACGCGGCCCAGCAACTCCAGCGGCACGCCCGGCGGCAGCGTGTTGATGAAGAGGTATCGGCCGGGGGGCACCGACTTCACCTGGGTATTGTCCAGGATCACGACGTCGTGCCTGCTCCCTTTCTCCAGCAACTCCGGGCCTCCCGCCTCCACTTGCACCTGCGGGTCGGTCGCCAGTGCCTTCTCCAGGAAGCCGTTTCCGGGTCCGATCAGGAGAACGCGGAGCGGCCGTGGAGGGGGAATCACGGCCACTGCCTGGTTGTCGGCGGCGAGATCGTCCTCGGCACCGATGGCGGCGCGCAGGATGCCTCCCTCCTGGTCGGTGAAGGGAAAAATGAAGGAGCGCGCGAGATCTGGGGCGAGGGCGACCCGCTCGGTCCGGATTGGGCGCCCGTCCAGTGTGAGGCTGAGATCGAACGTGGCGGTCTCGGCGCTGTAGTTCGCCACCGAGACGAAGGCTTGGTACTCGAAGGCGCCGAAGTAGGTCTTGCGCACCTCGAAGGCGGTGATACCGATGTTCTTCCCGCGCCGCCCGAACCGATGCCAGTGCATGGCCGCCCCACCCAGGTCGGGGAGATCGGGCGTGTCGAAGGCGCCGTCCGTGAACACCTCCACCGCGGCGGTCTCCCCCCCACCCCCGGCCAGGTTGGCGCGTGCCAAGCGGAATGCCTCGGCGAGGCGCCCACCGCCATCCAGCGCGCCCACGCCCTGGATGGCGCGCCGCAGGGCGGCCGCGTCCTCGGTGAAGGGGAGCAACACCCGGGCCTCTGGCCCCGAGGCGATCAGCATGGTCTGTTGGCCCGGCCGAAGCCGCGCGGTCGCCTCCAGGGCCGCGGCCTTGGCCTGGGTCAAGCGCGAGCCCGCCAGGTCCGTGGCCTGCATGCTCGCCGAAACGTCCAGGATGAAGACGGTTCGCGCATACCCGGCCACCAGGGTCGTCCGCACCGGTCGGGCGATCGCCAGGGCGAGGAGCAGGAGGATCAGGATCTGGAGCAGCAGGAGCAGGGTGGGCCGGAGGCGCCGAAAGGGGGCCGTGGCCTGCTGGTCTCTGAGGCTGTCCGCCCAGAGGAATGTGCTGCTCACGGTGAGCCGGCGGCGGCGGATCTTCAGCAGGTGGAACAGGATCACCGCCGGGATCGCCAGCAGGAAGAGGAGGCCGCCGGGGCTGAGGAACGTCATCGCAGGAAGCCGCCTCGCCGGAGATGGCGCAGGATCAGCTCCTGGAACGGCACCG
This sequence comes from Methylomirabilia bacterium, assembly GCA_041489335.1. Classification (GTDB taxonomy): domain Bacteria; phylum Methylomirabilota; class Methylomirabilia; order Methylomirabilales; family 2-02-FULL-66-22; genus 2-02-FULL-66-22. The sequence goes on along the minus strand of JBGPQZ010000033.1, from coordinate 322 downwards.
CCGTGCTGGTCCGCAGGTAGTCGATCCGGTGGCGCGCGCAGAACGCCTCGGCCTCGGCGAAGTGCGTTGCGAGCCGCGCCTGATAGCGTTCCAGGGCGTACCGATCCACGCTCACGTCGCGGTGTGTTCCTCCCTCCGCGTCCACCAGGGTGAGATCCCCCAGCAGGCCCGGCTGGAGCTCCTCCTGGCTCACCACGTGGAGGAGGAACACCTCGAAGCGCCGGTGGAGCAGCGCCTTGAGGCCGTCCGCGTAGCCGCCCGGATCCAGAAGGTCGGTGAGGACGACCGCCACGCCCGGCACCCGGCTCCGCAGGGCGTAGCT